>JAGQOH010000029.1 GCA_020427635.1 Phycisphaerales bacterium | reverse complement strand
GTTGCGGAAGGACTGGTAGTAGAGCTTGAGTGATTTGAGTTCGACGCAGCGGCCGGCGTCGCGTGCGGGGCGTGGCTCATAGCGCAAGACGACTTCGCCAAAGTCTGGGTGGCCTGTCTTAGGGCAGACGCTCGTGAACTCCTCGGCGGTGTGCTCGATGACGAAGGGCGTGTCGGTGGGCGCGGGGAAGGCCTCGAGGAGCGATGCGTCGGGCACGGGATGTGGTCCTTGTTTAGCCGCGCTTGAAGCGGCTCACGAGATCGACGAATTTGGGCTGATCCGAGTTGATCTGGAGGCTCTTTCGCAGGAGCGTCAGTGCTTCGCGGCGCAGGCGATCGTCTCGGCGCTCGGAGCGAATGTAGTCATTGAGGAGCACGACTGCCAGGCCGTTGAGGGCGGGGTAGTGCTGACCATCGATGGCGATGGCGTCGCGGAAGTGTTGTGAGGCTTCGTCGTAGCGGCGCTGCTTGAAGCGTGCGTAGCCAAGGCGTTCATGTGCGACTGCGGAGGGTTCGAGCTTGAGGACCTCGTTGAGCGTGTTGATCATTTCGTCGTAGCGTTCGATGGCGCCCAGGCTGTTGGCCCAGTTGAGCAGGAGCTCGGCGTTGAGGTCCATGAGTTCGGCGGCGGCTTCGTATTCGTTGACCGCATCTTCGTGGCGATTGAGCAGGGAGTAGATGGCACCGAGGTTTGCGTGCGAGCGGCCATCGGTGGGGTCGAGGGCGGTGGCGCGCTGCGCGTATTGGAGTGCGGCGCGGGGCTCTTTGAGTTCGAGGTAGGCGGCGGCGAGGCCTTTGTTCGCGCCGGGGTTTTCGGGTTCGAGGGAAACGGCGCGGACATAAGCGCGGACGGCTTCGATGACGCGTCCCAGGGCGTGGAGGACTTCGGCGTGGCCCAGTTGGGCGACGAAGTTGCGGGGTTCGATGGTGACGGCGCGGCGGTAGGCGCGCTCAGAATCGTTGAGGTCGCCCCGGTTGCGCTGGATCTCAGCCATGCGGATGTGGGCGACGGTGAGGGTGGGGTTGACCTCGATGGCTTGTGCGAGGAGGTTGAGGGCAGCGACTTCGTCGCCTGTGGCGAGTGCGGATTCGGCTTCGACGACGAGGTCGGTGCTTTGTTGGGTTTCGTCGATGCGTTCGCTGCGCGGGCCTGAGGACGTGGCGCAGCCAGGCATGCCCGAGAAGACGGACATGGCGAGCATGACCGCCGCAATCGGGTGGGCAAGCCAGGCTCGAGAGCGGCCAATATGTGCTTGGTCGTGTGTGTTCATGTTGGAAGACGAGGCGTGCTGTTCTCTCTTCGGCGTGCAGGGGTCCCTACGCGAGCGCTACCTTACGTTCGCGGGACGGCCTCGTCGGTGGGGCGCTTATCCGGACCAGGCGGCGGAGTGTCTGGAGGTTCTTGGTGTCCCAGGCCCGTCCGCGATCGTCGACGCCCTTCGGAGTCTCCAGGATCATGGGTACGCCGAGCCCGTCCCAGCGGTTCGCCAGGTGTGGACAGAGGATGACGGCTGCAAAGGCGCCGGGGGCGACGTGGCCTTTGGCGATGTGCTCGTGGCGATCGCGTCGGGAGCCGCAAGGGGCTTTGGAGTCATTCATGTGGATGACCTGGAGATGATTGAGTCCACAGACGTCGTCGAACTCGTCGAGCATGGCCCGGCCCAGCTCGAAGCCTTGGGCGTGTGAGCGCTTGCGACCATCGCCTTGTTCGCCTTCGCGGGCGGCGATGTCGTAGCCTGCAGCGAGGGCGTGACATGTGTCCAAGCAGAAGCCAAAGCGTGCGTGTGCGGCGCGCCCGATGCGGGCGATGAGTGTGTCACGGAGTTGGGCGAGTTCTTCGAAGGTGCGCCCGAGGGTGGTGCCGCCACCGGCGGTGTTTTCGAGACAGACCATGACGTTTGCGTCGGGCGTTTTGCCGAGGACGTTGGCGTAGGCGTCGGCGATGCGGTTGATGCCGGCGTCGATGCCTTTGCCCATGTGCGCGCCGGGGTGTGAGACGAGGCGCGTGATGCCGAGATCGGCGCAGCGGTTGATCTCATTGGCCATTGCGCGGATGGACTTGTTCCAGAGTTCCTTGTCGGGGGAGGCGAGGTTGATGAGGTAGGAATCGTGCGCGACGGCGCGCGGTTCGGGGCCTGTGCCCCAGGCGCCGGCAAGGGCTTCGCGCCACTTTGTGACGGCGGCGGGGTCGGGGGCGCGGACATTCCACTGGCGCTGGTTCGCGGTGAAGACTTGGACGCAGTCGAGTTTGAGATCGACTGCGGCTTCGATGGCGTGAAATATGCCGCCGGCGATGGAGAGATGAGAGCCAAACATGGGGGAAGTATGGTAGCGGGCGGTGGGAAGGAGATTGCGACATGGATTTGGGGATTCGCGGGAAAGTGGCTTTGGTGACGGCGTCGAGCAAGGGCCTTGGGCGTGCGTGCGCGGCGGTGTTGGCGGGGGAGGGTGTGGAACTGGTGATGACGGCGCGCGGGGACGCGGCGCTACGCGCGGCGGCGGGGGAGATTGCGGAGCGGCATGGGGTGCGCGCGCATGCGGTGGCGTGTGATGTGTCGACGGAGGAAGGGTGTGCGCGCGCGGTGGATGCGGCGCGGGAACACTTCGGAAGGCTTGACATTCTGGTGACGAATACGGGCGGGCCTGAGCGCGCGGATTTTGGGAGCGCGACGGATGCGATGTGGGAGGTGGGGTTTCAGAGCACGATGATGAACATCGTGCGGTTGGTGCGGATGGCGGCGCCGATGATGCGCGAGCGGAAGTGGGGGCGCGTGGTCAATATCGCGTCGGTGACGGCGCGGCAGCCGATCAAGAACCTGACGATCTCGAACGCGCTGCGGCCGGGGATTGTCGGGTTGGCGAAGGACTTGTCGGATGAGCTTGCGCCGCATGGGATCTGTGTGAATACGGTGCTGCCGGGGATGCACGCGACGGATCGGTTGTTGCATGTCGCGCCGCCGGGGGAGGATGCGGATGCGTTCTTGAAGCGATTGGCGACGGGCATTCCGGCGGGTTTTGTGGGGGAGCCCATGGATTTGGGCGCGGCGGTGGCGTTCTTGTGCTCGGCGCAGGCGCGATTCATTTCGGGCGCGACGTTGACGGTCGATGGTGGGGCGACCAGAGGGCTGTGGTAACTTCGTAGCGCTATGCTGGCTCGCTTCGGCTCGATGCTTGCGAGGTTCTTTCGCGCGACGGCGCCTGATCCGTTCGTGCTGGCGATTTTGTTAACGTTGCTGACGTTTGGGTTGGCGCTGGTGTGGACGGATGCGACGCCCAGGGATGTGGTGGCGGCGTGGTCGGGGACGGAGGGGATCTGGGCGAGCGGGTTGCTGGCGTTTGCGCTGCAGATGTGTCTGATTCTGGTGGCGGGGCATGCGCTGGCGTCGGCGCCGTTGATGGCGCGGGTGTTGAAGCGACTTGCGGCGTGGCCCAACTCGGCGAAGCAGGCGATCGGGATGGTGGCGTTGTGCGCGGCGGCGCTGGGCGTGATGAATTGGGGGCTGGGGCTCATTGCGGGTGCGATTCTGGCGCGGGAGACGGGGCGCGCGATGGAGCGAAAGGGCGTGCGCGTGCACTATCCGCTTCTCGCGGCAGCGGGGTATGTGGGTTTGATGGTGTGGCACGGCGGGTTTTCGGGAAGCGCGCCGTTGACGATGACGGACCCGAAATTCATTGCGACGACGTTTGGAGCGGGGTCGGGAGTTGAGCCGCTGAAGCTGTCGCAGACGCTGCTTTCGCCTTTGAACTTTGTGGTGACGGGGGGGTTGTTGGTGATTGCGCCGTTGGTGTTGGCGCTGATGTCGCCCAAGGCGGACGAGTGTCATGCGCTCGGGCAGTACACGTTGGGCGAAGGTGATGGCGCGACGCGGGTGGCGGATGATCCTGGCAAGCCGATGCTGCCGAGGTTGCTCGAGGACACGCCGATCGTGACGGTGCTGTTGCTTGGGGCGCTGTTTGTGTGGGCGTTTGGTTTTTATGCGCCGGGGTTGACGCATGCGTTGACAGGTGGCGCATTTGGTGATGCGAAGGCGCCATCAGGGATCAACAAGCTGGGTTTGAACGAGGTGATCCTGACGCTGTTGATGTTGGGGTTGGTGTTGCACGCGACGCCAAGGCGGTATGCGGCGGCGATTGCGGATGGAGCAGGGGCGTGCGGGGGGATCTTGCTGCAGTTTCCGTTGTACTTCGGGATTTTGGGCGTGATGAAGCTTGGGCTTGTGGATTTGATGGCGCGGGAGATTGCGGACATCGCGGGGCCTGACGGGTTGCCTGTTGCGACATTTGTGAGCGCGGGTGTGGTGAACATGTTTGTGCCGTCGGGCGGTGGGCAGTGGGCGATTCAGGGGCCGATTGCATTGAAGAGTGCGCAGGATGCGGGGATACCGCTTGAGAAGATGGTGATGGCGGTGGCGTATGGGGATCAGTTGACGAACATGTTGCAGCCGTTCTGGGCGCTGCCATTGTTGGCGATCACGGGTGTGAAGGCACGGGAGATCGTTGGGTATACGGCGGTGTTGATGGTGGCGGCGGCGCTTTGGATTGGCGTGTGGTTGTGGGTGATGTAGTGCACGCTGCGCGTGGAAGACAAGGAGACCGCGCGACTCGATGACTCGTCACGCGCGTCCGGGGGTGCGAAGCGAAAGAACAAGCCCGACTTGTGGACGTGGTTGCTCAGCCCCGCAAAAGCGGAATGATCCATTCGAGGAGGACGTGGACGCCGAAGGCGAAGAGGATGAGGCCAATGAGTGTTTGGAGTGTCATGAGCCAGACCTGTCGCCAGTAGTGGGCGAGGTCTTGGACGCGTGTGCCCTTGTAGGCCATGGCGACGAGGAAGACGAGTGGGATGACGGTGAGCCACCACTGGTCGTGGATGTTCATGGGGTCGATGAAGGGCGTGCCGCCTTGCCAGAGGCCATGGCCGGCGAGTGGCGCGCCGGTGAGCGGTGCGTTGGCGGCGTGTTGGGCTGCGCCTTGGATTGCGCCAGGGTTCATGACGGCGTGTCTCCAGCGCGGCGGATGCGGACGGCGGCGTCTTTGCGTCGGTCGACCTTTGGTCGTTTTGTTGGCGTGGCGGTGTCGCCTGGGCGGCCATGCCAAGCGCACTCGATGATGGTGATGAGGTTGAGCATGCCGGCGATGGCGACATAGAGGAGGCCTACGTCGGAGACGCGGGCGAGGGCGCGGCGGGAGCCAGGTTTGCCTGCGGAGGCGCCGGCGGGGGCGGGGAGGGGTGTGACGCGGGCGCCCTGGGCGTCGACCACCTTGAAGTGGTGTTGGTGGACATAGTCGAGTGCGATGACGACGGGTCCATTGAGGACTTGGACGCCATACCAGAGGGGGTCTTCCTTGCTGTCGACGGAGTCGAGGCCCCCGATGAGGAGTCCTCCGGCGATGAGGCCCAGGATGCCGGCACCGACGTAGATGGCGCGTTTGAGGTCTCCGAGTGCGACGTAGCCAAGTCCTGGCAAGAGGAGTGCCAAGATTGCGGCCACGGGTTGAAATCGCTGTCCCTGCATGCTTGTTTTTCGAGATCCTTGCGTGGGCTCAGGAAGGGGTGGAAGCGAACTTCTTTGGCCCTTGGGGAGATGGCGATTGACAACCGATGGGTCGGCAGTAGTGTACCGGCGCGCCGCGACCTGGATGGGGGCGTCGGCGTGTGGATTCGGCATGGGGGCCGGGTCCACTGCGCAAGCTGTTTGCAGAGGCGCGTTGTGTGTGTCGGCGCTCGGCGCACATGCGGGTCGCGCACGCGTTCAAGGCATTTCCAAGAGAGTGACGCCATGCTCGAAACAATCGAAGTCGGAACACTGGTGGATCCGTTGTCCCTTGGCCTGAGCTTGCTTGAAGACAGCCCGACCTCGACGCGTTGGTCTGCAATGCCGACGGCGCCGGTGTTGGCGATCGATGATGAGGACGAGGACGACGAGGACGGGGACGAAGATTATTGGGACGATGACGTTGACGGTGATGACGACGATGACTTTGAGGACGACGACGGGTACGAGGACGACGAGTTTGACGATGATGACGAGGACTTCGAGGACGAAGAGGACGACGAAGACTTCTGAGCGCGACGTCCGAGCTGTCCGGTAGTCCATCTTCGAGCCTTTGGGCGGCGTGCTCCACAAGGAGGCCGCCATGGCTCGTGCACACAAATCAGACGCATCTGATCAGGGCAACTTCACTGACGATGTTGTGGATCGTCGTTTGCCAATTGATCGTCGCGCGATTGCGAAGGGCGCGGAGCTGCAGACGGGGCTCGAGCGCCGTCGGGGTCCTGGTCGTCGGCGCACTGATTTCACGCGTGCTGCTGAAGAAGGGGAGATGACCAAGGAGCAGTTCCTGTTCGTGCAGGCGATCGATGCGTTCAAGAAGGCGAATGACAAGAGCTTTCCGTCATGGACGGATGTTCTGGAAGTGATGCGGCTCTTGGGCTATCGCAAGACGTGTCCATCGGAGATCAACCTGCCGAGCGCGGAGGATTGGACGGAGAAGGCGGATGCGCCGGCGGGCGTGCGGGAGAAGCCCGGGCATTACGATTTGGATGAAGAAGAGGATTAGGTTCCGACCCGGCGGTGGTGGGCTAGGTCTGCCTAGACTTCTTCGGTGCCTTCGAAGTCGCCCAAATTCGTGCATCGAATCCTGCGGGCAGTGCTCTGGGCGATCGCTCATGCGCCAGCAACACTGCTCTATTTTCTGCCTTTGCTTGCGATGCACTACGCTTGGGTAAGTGGCAGCTACGAATATGACGACGGTGGGTGGGGGACATTCCTTTTCCTGGGTAATTATCTTCTCACAGGCATCCCGGAATGGCTGTTCGGATCAGTTTCCTTGACCGGCGTTGCGGTGGCCTGTGCGTACATCGACATCGCCTGGAATATCTTCTATTGGCGATGGCGCGTTCGGCGTCGTTTGCGCGCGCGTGAAGCGGCGGGACTGTGCCTGAGTTGTGGCTATGACCTCAATGGACTACCCAATGACGTGTGCTGTCCAGAGTGTGGGAACTAGTCGAGACTACTCCGCGTGTTCGGCGTGCCACTTCTTGAGCATTTCTTTTTCGCGTTCGTGGGTGATGCCTGCGCGGAGCTTTGCCTGGCGATCTTCGGGGAGTGTGGCCCACCATGCGAGTGTGTCACGGACGGTGTCGGCGAGTGGGCGGAACTTCAGGCCTGCATCGACGGCGCGTTTGTTTGACCAGGTGAATACGCCGCTGGTCTTGGGGTTGGACCACATGGGCATGTCGACCCATGCCTGGACGTTGTTTGATTCGAGCCAATCGGCGTCGGCCCAGGTGAACTGTGCATCGGAGCCCGAGACGGCCTTGCAGCCGTAGAGCAGACCGGCGATCGAGAGCTTGCTTGCGGGGCCAAGGGCGTTGAGGCGTCCGACGGTTTGGCCTTCGATGCAGTGGACCATGAACTCGCCCAGGTCACGGACATCGATGTATTGGGTGGGGTCGTCGATGTTGCCTGGGGCGAGGACTTCGCCGCCGCGTTGGACGCGGACGGGCCAGTAGGTGAAGCGATCGGAGAAGTCGCGCGGTCCGACGATGAGGCCGGGGCGGACGATGGTTGCGCGGCCTGCGAAGTGTTTTTCGACGGCCTGCTCGCAGTAGCCCTTGAGTGCGCAGTAGTGGACGCCCACGTCTTCGGTGGTTGGGTCGTCGAGTTGTTCGAGCGGCGTGTCTTCATCGCCATGAAAGACTTCGGTCCAGTTCTTGTAGACGCAGGCGGTGGAGACGAAGAGGTATTGGTCGGCGGCGTCCTTGAGGAGGTCGGCGGACGCGTCGCATGTGCGCTGGACATAGCCCGAGGTGTCGATGACGGCGTCCCAGCGGCGGCCGGCTTCGATTTGTTGTGCGATGGCGTTCAAGCCGTCGTCTTTGTCGGGGTCGCGATCGCCTTTAAGCGTTTCGAGTTCCTGGAACATTTGGGGCGCCCGGCGTTGGCGGTTGAAGAGGGTGATGTTGTGGCCGCGTTGTTGGAGGTAGTGGACGGTGTGCGGTCCGAGGAAGCCTGTGCCGCCCAGGAAGAGGACGTTGAGTTTCTTGGTGGCTTTGGGCGGCGTTTTGCCATCGATGCCGACGCCGCCCGGGAGGTCGCCTTCATCCTGGCGTCTTGCGTATGCAGCAGGTGCGGCGGTGATTGCGGCGAGTGCAGCAGCGCCGAAGGCAGCGGTTTGCACGAATTGGCGGCGTGAGGTGTGTGTCATTGGTGTTGTGTCCTTCCGAGTTGTGCGCTGTGGGCGTCCCTCCCGTGATGCACCCAAGGCGTCAAGGCGTTGTACCAGCGCGGGGTTGCGATGTTTCGCGCGCGGAGATCGCGCGGGGGTGCCGCGGGCTCCTGGAGCGATGGAACCTGGGTGTTGGTGGGTGGTTAGCTGCTCTTGCCGCCAAGCATCCAGCCGAGGCCGCCCAGCAGGAGTGTGGCGCCGAGTGCTGCGGCGGTGGGGATCATCATGCCGCCACCGGGCAGGCTTGCGAGGAAGTCTGTTGGAGCGCCGATGAGGCCCATGATGGTGATGCCTACGCCTGCGAGGAGTGCGAGGCATGCGACAAGCATCATGCCACCGGCGAGCATGCTGCCGCGTCCGTCGTAGATCTCTGGGAGGACGCCGGCGATGGCGGGTCCCAGTTGTTCTTCAGCCGCGGAGGCGGCACCGGCGAAGAGGTCGCCACCATCATCTGCGCGGCCACCTGTGGCGACGGCGTCGTCTGCGGAGTAGAGCTCGTCGAGGAGGCCTTCGGCGCCGAGCGATGTTTCGTCACTCTCGCGGGTGAGGTCCATGAGGCCCGAACCAGAGCCAAAGCTTTCGAGGCTCGCGGCATCGAGTGCGGGGCCGCCACCTGCGAGGATGGTGTCGGCCGATGCGTCGACGTCGCCGATTTCGTCGGCATCGAAGACATTGACGCCGGAGCGATCGCCTGAGCCTCCTGCGGCGAAACCGGAGCCCTCCGAGCCGCCATCTTCGAGCGTGATGGCGCCGAGCCCTGAGCCGCTTCCTGCGGCGGAGCCACTTGCACCGAGGCTTTCGAGTCCGGTGGAGGGGCCACCGGTGTCGGCGAGCGGGATCATGCTGGACATATCGGGGTCAGCATCAAAATCGTCGACGGCGAGGAGGTCGATCTGATCGACCTTGAAGATGAGGCGGTCACCGTCGCGGAACTCGGTGATCTGGCCGCTCTGGGCCATGGCCCGGACTTCGTCCGTGGACTTGCCGAGCTTGTCGGCGGCTTCTTCGAGGCTGTAGAACATCTTGGCCATGGCCGCCGACCTCCGTCATCTCGTCGCAAGTTCGCCGATGTGGCGTTTTCCGCATCGAGCGCCTGCACCCACCTGTGGACACTCGCAGGGCGGATGATAGCACTTGGCCTGGGCGGCACCCGAGGCCAATGTTCTCTACGCGGGCGGCGGCGGCGCGGATGCCCCTTGTGCGTGGGGTTCTGTTGGTCGGAGGAGGCTTCGAATGAGCGCGATCGGCTTGTGGCAGGCGAGGATGGTGGTGGTGGGGACCTCTAGGCTTGGGTAATTGGGGTTTGCGGGTGCGAGTCGCCGGTGGGCGGGCTTGGCGGGGGAAAGGTAGGCAAGGTGGAGGTTGGGGCTGGTGGCGAGTTCGATGAGTGCCCAGGCGCCGGGCTTGGGATCGAATTGGCCTTCAAGGGCGACGATGTCTCCGGGGTGGAGGAGCGGCTCCATGGAGGGCGTGACGACTCGGACGGCGAATGCGGCGTTGCTTGCGTGTTCGATGGCGAGCCAGCCGCCCGGCGGTGGGGTGATTCGGTGGGTTGCGGCGGCGAGGTCGGTGCGGAGGGGCGTGGTGTCCGGGGTGTTGAGAATGGGGATGGGGGTTGCGCATCCAGCGCGGGCGAGATGTTGGGCGGCGGTTTGGGTGAGCTTGCGGAGCGCGTCGTCGGGGCCCGGCGCACGTCCGACGGCTTGCGCGGCGAGTATGGCGAGCTGCACGGCGTGCGTGCGCTCCGCGCGGAGTTGCTCGAGTTCGGCGCGCACTGCGGCGGGGAGTTGGAGGACGGCGGCCCGTTCGACGAGCGTGCCCGGCGCGAGCGAGTGCGCGCTCGAGGCGCGTGAGGAGTGCGTGCGAGGGGAGGCGAGGCGTTTTGCCTGTTTCGATTTGGGAGAGATAGCCGGGCGTGCAGCGCGCGCGCTCCGCAAGTGCGCGCAGCGTGAGGCGTTGTTCGGCTCGGCGTGCTCGAATGAGTTGGCCAATGATCCGCATCACCACCGTGCGCGCGCTTTCTTGAGGTGATAGCAGATTTCCTGCTTGCATGAAGCGCAATGAGGTCTAAAACAGGGCAATGATTTGTTTACTGCGCATTGAACACTCATGTTTGTGTGCGTGATGCGCAGCCTGACACAAAGGTGTGTGTATGCTTCCTGAAATGCCCGCGTATGTGCGTGCGGGCTCGCCCGGGATGGCCGGCCACCGAGCAAGACGCATTGATCTGGATTTGGACCGTGTGAATGTGACAGAGGCTGCCGATTTACGTCGGCGGAGGCGGCGGGAACTGGCGGAGGTTCTTGTCGAGCACGCGCAGTTCATCCTGCCGATGGATCGCGCGTTGATCGAATCGATTTATCGTGATGGGCAGACGGCGCAGCATGTGGGGGCGTTGAATGCGATTTCACCGCGTGCGGTGCGTCGGCGCATTCGGCAGTTGACGGAGCGGTTGCTCTCGCCTCGGTTTGCGTATGTGTTGCAGCATCGTGAGCAGTGGCCCACGATTCGTCGTCGGATTGCTGTTGCGTGTGCATTGCAGGGTCGGACGATGCGGGAGACATCGCGTCACTTGCGTGTGAGTTTGCACACGGTGCGCAAGGAAATGGGGATTGTTGATGCGTTGCTTGATGCGCAGAGCCGGCAGCGCGCATGACCTGCGATAGGTCGAGTGACTGTGTTCGCATCGTGCGCACGAGGCATGAAGCGCCGAAGCCCACGCGGAGCGTGTGTGTGGCGGCGTCATCGCTTGGTGTGGTGTTGGATGACTTGGCGATTGAGCCGAGGCCGCGAGCGTTGATGTTGCCATGGCGCGGCGGTGAATCGATTGCAATCGTTGGTCCAAGTGGGAGTGGGAAGTCAACGCTGCTTGGGGATGTCGTGGCGCATGTGAAGGGGCGTGGTGAGCGCGTTGTGCAATTGCCGAGAGTGGTAGCGGACAAGGCATGCATCGATCTTGTTGGCGGGGAGCCGGTAGAGGCGATGCGTCGGTTGGCGCGCGCGGGGTTGGGTGATATGCGGGCGTTCATGTGCGGGGCGGGGCAGCTATCGACGGGGCAGCGTGCGCGGTTGCGGCTGGCGCTTGCGATGCAGCATGCGGAGCGCTGTTCGCGGGGGGGCATGGCGACGGCGCTGGTGGTGGATGAGTTTGGGGCGACGTGGGACGGAGCGACGACTCGTGCGATGGGGATGTTGCTGCGGCGGTGGCTGGGTGAGGAAGGGCAGCAGGCGGTGCGTGTTGTTGTGGCGTCGACGGATGAGGCTGCGGTGGCGGCGTTGCGCCCGGCGCATGTCGTGCGGTTGGATGCGCGTGGTGGGGCGGCGGTTGTGGCGGGCGCTTCGGCGCGACCTCGCCTGCACGTTCGGATTGAGCGGGGCGTGGCGGAGGACTTGGCGGCGCTTGCGCCGTTGCACTATCGAGCGGGGTCACCTGCGACAGTGGTGGGTGTGTTGGTTGCGCGGGTCGGTGGCGCACGGGCGGGCGTGTTGGCGGTGAGCATGCCCGTGTTGAATGCGACGTGGCGACAGGTGGCGTGGGGCGATCGGTTTGCGACGGGGGATCGCAGGCGCGATGCGGCGCGGATCAATCGGGAGTTGCGATGCATTTCGCGGGTGATCGTTGAGCCGGCGTATCGGTCGATGGGGATTGCGCGGCGGTTGGTCGAGCACTATTTGGCGGCGCCGATGACGCGGCGGACGGAGGCGTTGGCGGCGATGGGGCATGCGGCGCCGTTCTTTGAAGCGGCAGGGATGTGTGCGTATCACTTGCCGCCTGCGCAGCGGCATGCGCGGTTGTTGGATGCGTTTGAGCATGTTGGTGTTGAGGCGTGGCGACTTGCGACACCGGGTTTGGTGCTTGAGCGGTTGCATGCGAGGGATCGAGTGGGAACGCAAGCATTCGGCGCCACTGCCTTCATTGAGCGAGAGCTGCGCAGTTGGGCGCGGCGCTCGGGGGCGACGGCATCGATGGCGAAGGGCAGTGTGGGGGCGCTGGTTGAGGCAGCGGCGCGGCTGATTGTCGCGCGGCCCGTGGCGTATGCACATTGTGCAAGCGGTGGGCGATGAGAAAGTGACCATGCACGGAGGAGAGAAGGGTTGTGCATGGCAAAGCAGCAGAAGAAGAAGGGCAATCCTGCACCGAGGTCTGCGCCGGAGCGTGGTGAGCTGCCGCATCCGTTGACATTTTTTCTGAGTGAGGGAGAGCGGCGTGCGGTGCTTGCGCGGCTGCGGGCGGTGGCGCGCGATCGGGCGGCGGCGCTGTGCGTGGTGCTGGAAGTCGAACGAACGGGGGTATCCAAGGATGTCTGAGCAACCGAAGAAGTCTCCAAGGGCAAGGAAGAAGCGGCAAAGCATTGTGGGGGCGTTGGGTTTGCCAGCGGCGGAGCCAGATGGTGTGGCGAGCGAGCTGGGGCTGACGCTTGGGGAACTGGCGATGCGCTTGCGGAGCGAGGAGACGAAGGAGGCGGTTGGCGCGTTGCATGAGTTGTTCGTGGTGTGCGCGGAGCTTGGTGTCGCGCGGACGCGTGCGGCGGCGGCGGGGAAGTTGGAGCAGTTGGTGCGCGAGGCGGCGTCGGCGGAGGGTGGGCCTGAGCAGACGCGGCGGCTGTTGATTGATGTATTGAAGTTGGCGCAGCAGCGGCCGGCGCGGGTTGAGGCGGCGCGAGCGGCGGAGGAAGGTGCGCCGGTGTTGGGTGAGGCGGAGTTGGCGGCGTTGCGGTCGGCGCTGGAGCGTGGCGCGCAAGAAGAGGTGGCGGAGGGAGAGGCGTGAGGGTGTTGTCGCTCGATGCGCGGCAGCGGCGGGCGCTTGTGCGTGTTGAGCCGCGGAACGTCGATCAGTTGGATGGTTGGTTGCGCATGGTGCTGGAGTTGGATGTGCCGCGGCGTGCATTAGTGGAGGGGCATGCGGCGCCGTTTGCGTATTTGGAGCATGCGTTCTTTGGGGCGGGAGAAATGCCACGGGACTGTGTGGTGTGGGCGGCGCGTGGGGCGGGCAAGACGTTCTATGCGGCAGTGGCGACGTTGCTGGACATGTTGTTTCGGCCTGGGGTTGAAGTGCGATTGCTGGGCGGATCGTTGGAGCAATCGCGGCGGATGCATGAGCATCTTGCGATGTTGTTTGGTCGGCCCGAGCTTGCATGGATGATTGCGAAGCCAACGAGTCGGAACTGCACGGCGCGGCGTGTGCGGCTTGTCAATGGGAGTCGGGCGGAGATTCTGGCGCAGTCGCACACATCAGTGCGCGGTGCGCGGCCTCAGGTGTTGCGGTGTGATGAGGTTGAGCTGTTTGATCCGGAGGTGTGGCGCGCGGCGCAGTTCATGACGCGGAGCAAGCGTTGCGGTTCGGTCGTTGTGCGCGGGGCGGTGGAGGCGCTATCGACGTGGCATTTGCCGCACGGGTTGATGGCGTCGCTCATCGGGGATCCGGCGGCGCGAGTGGGGCATGGGCGGCGGGTGTTTCGATGGGGCGTGGTGGATGTGCTTGAGCGGTGCGGAGCGGAGCGGGCGTGCGCGGGGTGCGGGTTGGCGGAGGACTGTCAGGGGAAGGCGCGGCGGGCGCGCGGGCATGTTCGGATCGAAGATGCGCTTTCGATCAAGTCGCGCAGTGATCGGGCGTCATGGGAAGCGGAGATGATGTGTCTGCGGCCCAAGCGCAGTGATGCGGTGTTTCCGGAGTTCGAGCGAGCGCGGCATGTGTTGGATGCGCGGCGGTCGGAAGGGGCGGTGAGTTTCATTGCGGGGATGGACTTTGGGTTTCGTGCGCCGACGGTGATCGTGTTTGCGACGGTGGATGCGTGGGACGTGGTGCATGTGCTGGATGAACATGTGGCGAGTGGGATCGTGGTGGAGGAGCACATCGAGGCGATTCGCAGGAGTCCCTATGTGGGGGCGGATGGGCTGCCCGAGTGGATTGGTGTTGATCCGGCGGGGCATCAGCGCAATGAGCAAACGGGGGTGTCGACGATTGCGGTGTTGCGCAAGGCGGGCTTGACAGTGCGAACGCGGCCGACGTCCTTGGATGTGGGGCTGCGGATTGTGCGTGCGCGTCTCGCGCCGGCGGGTGATGCGGCACCTCGGTTGTTCGTTCATCCGCGTTGCAGCCAATTAATCGAGTCGCTCGAAGCGTATCACTATCCAAGTCATCGTCCGGAGGTGCATGTGCCTGTGAAGGATGGGCCTGACCACGCGGTGGATGCGTTGCGGTACATGCTTGTGAATCTGGAGCTGCGATCGCCCGTGCGGATGGCGCGGTATGTGTAGTGGGGGCTGCTATTCGGGGGCGGGGCCCACATTGAAGACGATGTCGGCGCGATTGCGATCGTCATCGCGGAAGTCGGGGCCTTCGGCGGGCTGCATGGAGATGATGAGGACTTTGGCGCCGGGGTGTTGCTCGCGGAGGCGTTGGGCGATGCCGCCATCGAAGTCGACGTGGAACTGACCGACGACGAGGACGACGGGGGCATTGCCTTGGTCGATTGCGCGTGCGACGGCGTCGGCCATGGTTGCGTCCCAGACATTTTGGGAGCGGAACATGCCGAGGATCATTTCGGAGTTGTCGTCGGGTTCGGTGGTGTCGTCGGTCGTGGGGCCATGCGATTCGCTCATGCCGCTCATGAGTTCGAAGAAGCGGTCCTTGTAGTCACCTTCGGTGATGGCTTTGGGCGCGACGACGAGGCGCTGTTGTTCTGGGGTGAGGTTTTGGAGGCGCTCGAAGCCATCTGAGCGTGCGAGTCGGACGTATCGGCGTGGGGCGTTGGCGGCGATGACGGGGCGATCGAGTTCGCGTGCGGCTTCGAACATGCGCTTGTGGCCTGAGGGATAGCTGGAGGCGGTGGCGTTGATGGCCTTTTCGAAGGCTGCGGTGTCGGTGACGCCCGAGAGGTAGTCGTCGATGGCGACCTGCTCGTCGCGCGTCATGAATTCGAGTGCGAGGGCGGCGGTGTTGGGGCGGCGTGCGAGGACTGCGTCGAACAAGTCGGCGGCGGCGGCGAGGCCTTGGGGATGGCCATGCATTTCGCCAATGAGCACGGCGTCGGCGTTGGCGGCGGCGGTGACAGCGCCGTCCCAGGTCATTGCGAGGCCAGAGTGTCCATCGAAGATTGGCAATGTGGATGCGGGCGCGACATCAACGGGGGTGGCGGAGGTGTGGTGCTTCGGGTTCGATGCGCAGCCGCCGATGGCGAAAAGGCCTGCCGAGACCAGGAATGCGGCCCATGGGCCAGCCGAGGTGAAAAGAGTTCGCATGATCGCACCCCCCATCGTGAAGGGATCATAGACTGATCGGCGCAACAGCGCCCAACACAGGCTTCGGGCGATGAGCGTGGCCTTGCGAGACGGGGGTGGAGCGATGGCGTCGATTGTCTTTTACTTCCAGGTGCATCAGCCATGGCGCCTGCGGCGGTATTCGGTGTTTGACTCTGACCCGTTCTATTTCGACAACATTGCGAATCGTGACATTCTGCTGAAGGTGGCGGACAAGTGCTATCGGCCGGCGACGACGCTGATGCTGGATCTTGTGAAGAAGAACAAGGGGAACTTTCGGATCTCGTATTCGATCACAGGGACGGTGCTGGATCAGTTGGAGCAGTGGGCGCCGGATGTGTTGGATCTGTTCAAGCAGCTTGGTGATACGGGGTGTTGTGAGTTCATCGCGGAGACGGACTATCACTCGTTGAGCTTCATCTATTCGCGCGAGGAGTTTCGCGCGCAGATCGAGCAGCACACGCAGCGTATGGAGCGGCTGTTTGGGCAGCGGCCGACGGTGTTTCGGAACACGGAGTTGACCTACAACAATGATGTGGCGCACTTCATTGGTGGGATGAAGAATGCGGATGGTTCGGCGCGGTTCAAGGGGATGTTGTGCGAGGGCGTTGATCGGATTCTGGGGTATCGGAGTCCGAACTTCGTGTACCGCCCACCAGGCGTCGGTGTGGGGGCGGCGAAGGGCAAGGATGGCGCTGCGCGCCCGTTCGGGTTGCTACTGAAGAACTATCGGTTGTCAGATGACATTGCGTTTCGGTTTGGCAATCGCGGGTGGGAGGAGTGGCCACTGTCGACGGAGAAGTTTGCGCGCTGGGTGCATCAGATCAATGGTGACGGGTACTTGTGCAATCTGTTCATGGACTATGAGACGTTTGGCGAGCACCAGTGGGCGGATACGGGGATCTTTGATTTCTTGGGGGACTTGCCGCGTGCGATCTTTGATATTGCACGTGGAGAGAACCATTTCATCACGCCGAGCGAGGCATTTGAGCAGTTTGAGCCCGTGGGCGAGTATGACGTGCCGCACATGATCAGTTGGGCGGATACGGAGCGGGATTTGTCTGCGTGGCTTGGCAATGCGATGCAGGTGAATGCGATTACAGAGTGTTACAAGCTGGAGCGTCCGATTAAGGATCGTTTACGGATTGCGCAGGCGGACGATCAGGGGCAGGTGGCGGAGGAGCTTGGATACATTCTCGAAGATTGGCGCAAGCTGACGACGAGCGATCACTTCTATTACATGTGCACAAAGTGGTTCGCGGATGGCGATGTACACAAGTACTTCAATCCGTATGACTCGCCCTATGACAGCTACATCAACTTCATGAACGTGCTGGACAATCTGCGCGAGCGGTTGGACCGTTTGCCTGCGGGCGCATCGGCGCGGCCAGTCTCAGGAGCGGCGACCTGATGATTCGGTGCGGCTTTTGGTGCTGTGCTGTGGTGTTGGCGGGCGGGTGCGCACTTGCGCCAAAGCCTGGGGGGGCAAGCGCGACGCCCGGCGCGCTGTTGCAAGCGGGCAGCGGGCGTGTGGAATATGTCAATCCTTTTGAGCCGCAGCGCGTGCGGGTGCATGGGTTGACCGGCTTGTCGGTTGTGAACGGCGAGCCACGGATTGACGCCCACCTGGAGTTGTTTGATGCGTATGGTCAGCCTGTGAAGGCGCTGGGAACGTGTGTGTTTCAGTTGTACGCGTCGACAGGGGCGAGTGGTGATTTGGGACAGCAATTGCGCCGGTGGGTGGTTGACTTGACGGATCCGGCAACGAACGCGGCGGCGTATGACCGCGTGACGCGGACGTATCGGATTGCGTTGACAGAGGCGCCGCCGCCCGAAGCGACGCGTGGGTATGTGCTGGAGGTGCAATTCCAGTCGATTGCGGGTGGTTCGATCACGACGCGGCACAAGTTGTAGTGCGTTGTTACACGCGAGCGACGAGGACCGTGAGGTCATCGTTCTCGGCGGTGTTGAGCCCGACGAAGCGGCGGACATCCCAGACGACGCGATCGACGATGTCGCGGGCGGGGCTGTCGGGATGTGAGACCAGTTGATCGCGCACGGATTCGATGAGGCGCGTTCTGGTGAACTTGGCGTGCTCGAAGTTCATGGCGTCGGTGACACCGTCTGAATAGACGATGAGTGTGTCGCCTGGGTGCAACTGAACAACGGCGCGTTCGAAGGCGTGTGATTCGTCGACGCCTAGGAGGGCCCCGCCGCAATCGAGGCGCATCGGTGGTTCGTGCAGCGCGTGGTGTCGGAAGAGGAGGGGTGGATCGTGTCCGGCACTGCAGTAGGTGAGTTTGCGTGCTGCTGGGTCGACGAGTGCGAAGAAGGCGGTTGCAAACTCGCTGGGCAGTGTGTCGCGCGTGAGAGTGACATTCACGCGGCGGACGACTTCGTTGACCATGTGTTCATTGGGTTCGAGGTCGAGGGCATGGGCGCGAAAGAGCGAGCGCACGGAGGCCATGAGCAGTGCAGCGGGCACACCTTTGCCAACGACATCGCCCACGACGACGCCGATGTGTGGTCCTAGCTCGATCACGTCGTAGAAGTCGCCTGAAACAGAGAGCGCACTGACATAGCGGGCGGCGAGATCAATGCCCTTGAAGGCGAAGCGATCTGCGGGGAGCAGGCGGCGCTGGACATCGGAGGCGACCTGGAGTTGGCGGCGCATCCGCTCGGCCTGGCGTTCTTGTTCGGCGTGTTCAGCGGCGGCGAGTGCGCCTGCGATTTGTTCAGCGAGGGTCTGGAGTAGAGCTTGTTGTTCGCGGGAGAACGGCGCATCGGTGCGGCGGAAGAGGCGGATGGCACCGAGGTAGCGTCCGCGGTGGACGAGGCCGCAGGCGAGCATGGAGGAGAGGCCTTCGGTTTCGAAGAGTTCGACGAAGGCAGGCAAGCCAATGGTGCGCAGTTCGGGGACGGCGATGGCTCTGCCCTCGGCGAGGGCGGGGTCTTTTGCGCGCGGGGCGTTGTTGGCGTCGAAGTTTTCGATGAATGCTTCGGACAAGCTGACATGGGCGATCGGTTGCAGGCGTGGGGCGTCACCGCGATGGAGGTGGACGATTGCGGCGTCGGCGCCGAGCACGCGATCCATGGCTTGGAGCGTGATTTCGAGGATGTGCTCGAGTTTCTGTGCTGAGACGAAGAGTGACGAGACGCGGAAGAGGAGTTCCAGTTCGTCGTGGCGCGCTTGGAGCAAGCGTTCGCGCGTGCAGAGGTCGCTGATCATTGAAGCGAGGAGTTCGATGACGCGGCGGAGGCGCGGGCTTGGATCGCCTTCGATGAGCAGACCGCCAATCGAGCGTTCGCGGGCCATCAGCGGCGCGAGCACGCGATGGGGGTCGAGGTCGACGAGGGCGGCGTTAGCACCGGCGGTCTCAAGGGCGCGTGCGATGGGCTGGTCATGGGGCGTTGGGTCATGCACGAGCCATGGCGGCTCGCCGGCACGGGCTTCGATGAGCGCACCGGTCATGCTGCGCAAGCTGATGGCGTGACCCAGCAGTTCGGAGGCTTCCGCGAGGAACGCCGCGAGCGCACCGTCTGTCAGGAAGTCAACGATAGACAGTGCGCGAGGCGCGGCAGCGTCGTCGGGATCGAGACGAGGTCGTGACACCGCGGGGGATCATCGCGGCGATGAGCCGGGCTCGCCAGTGGGTTGGGTGTTTTGTTGCTGCTCGTGGCGGCGCATGACGTCGTAGGTGTCGGCGACCCAGACGCGCTCGAGGAAGCTGTAGACGGGATCGGGGGTGACGCCCACGGTCTTCTGGGCGCGTTCGAGATCTTCGAATGCTTGGACGAGGCGGACTGGATCGTTCAGCACGCGCGCGAGGTAGGCGCTGAGGAAGGCGGCATCGATCCAGTTGACACCCTTGCGATCGCGTTGGAGTTCGAGACGCCCGGCGATCTTGTCGAGGCGTGGGCGCGGCGCCATGAGTGTGGCATCGAGCTTGGCGCCTGCGAGCTCAGGGTACGCGCGCATGAGTTCGCGAAGGTTGGATGCGGCGGAGCGCAGGAGTCCAGCGCCGATTTGAGCTTGGACGCGTCCGAGGGCGGCCATGGCATCACCCGGGCGGACGGTGAGCGCGACAGCGAAGCGTTCCTCGGCGTCGATCCAGCGGCCATCGAGCAGTGCTTGTTCGCCGGCGCGCATGTGTGTCGCGTAGAGATCGTTCTTTGTGGTTTGTTGTTCCGGGGCGAAGTGGCGCACCGTGAACTCTTCTTGTGCGAGGGCGTCGACGAGCATGGTGAGTGTCGGGTCGAGTGTGCCGCGCTCTTGTGCGGGTTGGTCGGCCTGCTCATTGGCGGGTGGCGCGGGGCGTCGGCTTTCGGGGTCCATCGGGTCGAAGGCGAGCGCGGTTTCGTCTTCGGGAAGGACAACTTCTTCGCCGGCCTTTGGCAAGGCGAGGGAATCGGTCAGGCGGCGAAGTGCGGCGTCGAGGTCGTTGAAGGCGTCTGTGGGCGTGTCGGTCGGTTCGATGTTTTCGAGCGTGTCTGTTGGGCGCGTTTCGGGCTCGATGGTCGCGCTGGGCTGATCGGGATTGATGCGCAGGTCGAGCTGTGTCGTCGCGGCGCGCAGCGTCTCCAAGATTTGTTGGTGCTCTGAGAGTGCGTGCATGCTCGGGTCGAGCAGTGGGTTTTCGTGCGCGGGCTTGTGTTCAGAGGCAGCGGTGTCGGCGAGCGCGCCCTGTGGCGCGGCGAGCTTCTGTTGCTCGCGCAGCATGGCCATGGGATCTGTTGCGGATGGGGTTGTGCTCGAGCGATCGATATCCATGGGCCCTGAGAGGGCGGCGTTCTCGAACGGCAGTGGGCGAACGCCAACGAGCGATGAGGCGGCCATTGGCATGATGACACCATCGCCCAGGTTGCGCTGTCCGACCACGTTGGGTCGATCGGTTTGGCGGATCATGTATGCGGTGGTGGAGCGCAACGAACCTTGCAACGCGGCGAACGGGTCGACGCGGCGCGAATCGGCAGCCGGATCGAGCATGTCGGCGGATACGCCCGCGCCAGGACGCGTGATGATCAATCCGCCTGGTGTGGACTGTCCAGCGACGGAGACGTTCATTTGGAGTTGGAGGCCGCTGATGCCGCGCACGTCGTGTGCTGCGAGGCCGGAGAAGTATGTGTCGCGTGCGAAGCTGAAGACGAGGTCTTCGGGGCGGTCACCCAGGAAGTCACCGACGGCGCTATAGCCAACTTCGGCGCGGAAGTGTTGGCCACCTGGAGCGTTGCCTGTGACGATGGCGTTGCGCAGGGCGAGGTCGGCGTAGAAGTCGGAGGCGGGGTTGTTGAAGCCGCCCGAGCCTGAGCGGAGGTTGGCGTCGAGCGCGCGTCCGGAGCCGAGCGCGTCCTGACCCAAGGCGGCGCCACAGATCGCGAGGGGCAACAGGGCGGTCGGCCAGATGGTCTTGCGGATCATTTGAGCGTCCTTGGTGTCGGTGATGCGAGCGTCTGTCGACCCATCGGGCTCGGGGTCGCCTCACCACAACGATAGGGCCCTCGGGCACCCGACCCAAGGCCCAACTAGGACATCGGTTCGAGCAGTTCTTCCCGAGCGGGGGCTTCCATCAGTTTGCGGACCATCGGGACGGGTTCTGTATGTCCGGCGGCGAGGTAGAAGGTGAAGCCATCTTGGCGCCAGACTTGGAGGGGTGTGCCCGCAGCGCGGGACTTGGGGCAGACATAGCTGGTGCCGCACTTGAGGGTCTTGGTCGGGCACTCGGTTGCGGAAGCGCCAGCGGGATCGGCGGCGATGAAGAGGCTTACGGCGCTTTCATCTGGGACGGACCAATACATGACATGGACTGCGCCTGCGCCGCCCGGGACAGAGCAGGAACTGAGGCCGGCGAAGACCATGCCGCTGTCCTTGCAGCCGCGGATGGCTTTGGCGAGGCAGGTTGGCATGCTGCCCAGTTCACGTTCGGCGATGCCGACGGCTTCATCGACATTGACGGTAAAGGTATTTCGGTATTGCGCGTCGAAGACGGCGCGATCGTCGTGCTCGTGACGGACGAAGGAGAGTGCGTCGATGAAAGAGGCATTGGCGCCAAGGGAGGGAGCGCCTGTCTGCGTGGAGGTTTGCATGCCCATCCACACGGCACCTGCACCAAGGGCGGTGACGGCGGCAAGCGCGATGCCACGACGCAGACCTGGGCGCATGCGTCTGCGATGCGCATCGCGCTCGGCGATGTGGGCATCATGGCGGGCCTTTGCTTCGACGAAACGCATGGGCTCGTCGGCGTTTGCGTGGTCATCGAGCTGTGCGTGATGCATCATCGCGATGACTTGAGCGCGCAGGCTTGACGGGGCGGAGGCGTGGCCCATGACTCGGCCCACGGCATCGCGCAGGGAGGCTTCGAACGCGATGCGGGCGTGCGCGTCGGTGATGCCGCGGGCGCGCAGGGCTTCGGCGGCGCCGGCTTCGCCATCGGCGGCGGCGCGAATGAGGGCGGCGTCCGGCAGGCGCTGCAGATCGATGCGCCCGCCATTGGCCTTGTTGTTCATGTCCCGATCACCCATGTCAGCACACCATCTCGAAAAAGCGGTCTATTGAGTCGCAGTTGAGGTCGGCCCTTGCCTGAGCCGCCTCAAGACCAACCGAGTTCGGCGGCGAACTCTTCCAGTGACTCCATCAAAATCTTGCGGGCGCGGTGTAACCGGCTCATGACGGTCCCGATAGGGACGCCGATGATTTCGCTGATTTCTCGGTACTTGAGCCCCTCGACGCCCCAGAGGAGCAGAACTTCGCGGTGTTCGGGTGAGAGGTCGTCGATCGCTCGTTTGAGGCGCTCGTCGACGTGGTCCCAATCGAGGGAGGCGAGGTCCCATGCGGGGGCGGCGTCATCGGGGGCGTCTTCGGTATCAGAGGCTTCAAAGAATTCGGGGACGGCGGTTGGGCCGCGCTGCGATTTGCGGAGGTCCGAATAAAAGGTGTTGTGGAGGATGGTGAAGAGCCAGGCGCGCATGCCCTTGCCGCGTTCTTCGAAGGAGTCGGCGGCCCTGAGGGCTTTGAGGTATGTCTCCTGGACGAGGTCGGCGGCGGCGTCGGGGTGCTTGGTCAATTGCATCGCCATGCGATGGACGGCATCGAGATGCTCGACAGCCAGCTTTTCGAAAGTCGCCCGATCCACGTTGCTTCATCCCCCGGCCGTCGTTGCGGCTTGTGTTTGCCCGTCCCATTGTGACCCAAATCCGCCCTGTGCGGGAGTCGACCCAATCAGGAACCCTTACCGCCTTGATCGCCCCGGGCGGCTCGGCGTTTCGCGAGAAGCTCCGAAGTGGTGCTGGAGGCATCCTTTGCGTCGCCCTTGGCGGGTGTGTCGGGGCGATTGGGGTCGGGCTTGCGCTGGCCCGCGAGGCGCTCGAGCATTTCCTCGCGGAGGGCTTTTCGGCGGGCCTCCTGGGCTTCGAGGAGGCGGCGGGTGCGGGCGTCGGCCTCGGGATCGGTCGGCTGCTTGGACTGTTCGACGCGCGTGCGTTTGGGCGCCTGTGCGGGCGGCGGCGGCGCGGCGGAGGCAGCATCGGTGGGCGGAGCGGTCCTGCCCGTGGCGTGGCGGAGACCTGCGACGGTGGCGGCGGCGGCGCGGGAGCGCGCGCGAGCGGCTTCGACGGCGTGTGCACGGAAGGTCTCGGTGACTTCGCGTGTGAGCAAGCGATCCCAGGCGACGCGGCGCGTGGCGACGTCGAGGACGAAGACGACGATGGACCAGACGAGAAGGATGGGCCAAAGGGGAGATGTGGCGGTGACCGGTTTGACGGCGCTGTGATCGAAGAGGTCGAGGGGCGCGGATTGGCCAAGGTCGAGCATGCGGCCGCCCGTTGCGCTTGCGATGCGTTGGAGGAGTTGTACGTCGGAGTGGAGCGTGCGTAGTTCTGCGCCGAGTGAACGACTTGCGCCGCCCGTGACTTCGCCCAGGTTCTTTGCGCCGAGTCTTGGCGCGAGGACGGCGAAGTAGTTTCCGCGCGCGCGGGCGGGTGTTTGGCCTTCGTAGATGCCGGGGCCCACCTGTGTGAGGCGCACGGTGGAGCGGGAGCCATCGGGATTGAAGACCGTGGCGGGGACGGTGAGGCCATCGATGGGGACGTTGGCTTCGTCTGCAGCTTCGTAGCGAAGGGTGAGAGCGTCGCCTTCGATTTGTGCTTCGAGTTGGCCCGTTCCGGTGGAGACGGGGCGCGCGATGGTGCGCGCGACCTGTTGCCACATGGCGTCGTACCCGGGCCAGTCGGATTGTCGCCAGAGGCGGGCCCAATCGGAGGCGTCGGAGGTGAAGCCGGCGACGCGTCCTCGCCCGGCGAACCAGTGGGCGAGGATTGGGTAGCCGTCGGGTGTGCGGATGGAAGTGGTGGCTTGCGCGCCTTCGCGATCGCGAGTGAGCACGAGGCCGCGCAGGTCGGGGACTTCGCCAATGCGGTCAAAGCCATCGACGCCAAAGACGAGGGGGCTTGAGGGGTCGGCGATGATGGGCGCGAAGGGGCGTTCGCGGATGAGGGGTCGGCGGATGACGCGGACTTCTTTGAGGAAGATGCGCGGGATCATGGAGGGGTCGACGACGCGGTGGTATTCGCCGCCACCGAGTGCGGCGATGCTGGCCATTGTTGCTTCGTCGGCGCCGTCGCCCACTGCGATGGTGGAGATGGTGATGCCTGCTTCGTGCAGGCGTGCGGCGAGTTCCTTTTCGTCTTCGGGGCTTTGGGAGCGTCCGTCAGAGAGAACGATGACGTGCTTGATGGCGGCGTCGGCGTCTTCGAGTGATTGCGCAGCGGTGAGCATGGCGGGGTAGAGGTTGGTGCCGCCGTTGGAGCGAATGGAGCGCACGAGTGCGGCGCTGCGCTGGGCATCGTCATTGCGTCCGAATGGGACGATCGTCGCGGGCTTGGAATTGAATGCGATGACGGTGACGAGGTCGGTCTTGTCGAGTGTTTCGATGGCGAGCGCAGCGCCGTCGTTTGCGATGTCTTGTTGTGTGCGCGCGCCGCCCATGACGGCGCGTCCCATGGAGCCAGAGGCATCGAGGACGATGGCGATGGCGGCTTGGGGCATGATGATGTCGTCGGGGAGGTCGAGGCGCATGGGGAGGAGCGGTTCGATGGCGGTGCCGGTCCAGCCGCCTGCGCCGAAGCTGCGGGGGCCACCAATCATGAGCAGGCCGCCGCCAAGCGTTGTGACGTAGTCGGCGATTGCGGTGTGCGCTTCGCGCGGGAGGTCATCGGCGGCGACGTCTTGCAGGATGATGAGGTCGTAGGCGGAGAGTTCGAGGAGGTCTTTGGGAAGCTGCGCGGGGAGGATGAGCTGGACGGGGAGGTTTGCTTTTTCGAGTGTGCGTGGGAGCGGATTGGGGGCGACCTGTGCGCCGTCGGCGGCGCGTCCATCGACGAGGAGGATGGTGCCGCGCCCGGGGGAGAGGGTGAAGGCTTCGCCTCGGTTGTTTTCGGCGACGCCATCGGCATTGGGATCGTTAGGGGTGAAGATGGGTTCGAAGCGGTGGACGATCGTGCCGCGGCGGAGGGGCACATCGAGCGTGAGGACGGTGCGTCCCGCGTCGAGCGTGAGTTTGCGTCCCATGCCTTGTGCGGGGCCGTTGATATCGATTTGCTGGCCTTCGTAGAGCAGGTCGAGCGTGCCGGCGGTTGGCTGTGTTGCGGAGATGACGATGCGCAGTGCGATGGTTGCGCCCTGGCTTGCGCGCGGCGGGGCGTCGACGGCTTCGATCAAGACTTCGCGCTGCACGCGGAAGACGATGGGCATGACGTCGATGGGTGTGTCGAGGCCGCCGGCGGAGGAGACTTCGCGCGCGGCGTCGAGGGCGTCGCCTTGTGTTTCGACGCCATCACTGATGAGGAGCATGCGGCGCGCGGCGTCAGGCGGGAACATGAGGCCGGCGAGGCGGATGCCGTCGGCGATGTTGGTGCCGTCGGCGAAGTGGTAATCGATGGTGGTGTCGGCGGGGTCGGTGGTTGCGGGGGCGGCGATGGCGATGGAGCGGCCATCGAAGGCGACGACGCCAAAGAGATCGTCGGGGCCTCGGCCTTCGGTGGCGCGCGCGAGGACGTCGCGGAGTGCTTGGTCCCATGCGGGGCGCGGTTCGCCGGCGGTCTTGGGAAGGTCGGCAAAGCGGTCGGCGTAGCGGCGCACGGAGTCTGAGACGTCGACGACGGCAATGACGGCAAGGCGATCGGTGCGATGGACCGAGGCGGCGCCGGCGAGGATGGCGGCGAGGAGCGCGATCAAGATGGCGCGGGCGGCGGCGATGGTCCAGGCGCGGAGGGTGGTCATGGCGCCGCGGCACCAGCGGATGGCGAGCACGGCTGCAGGGATGGCAAGCGCGGCGAGGAGGAGGAGCTGTGGCTGTTCGAAAGACAGGCCCATCATGATGACAGCCTACGAATCATTGCTCGGCGCGTTGGGTGCAGGGGTTTCGGCGGGGGTCGGCGCGGCGTCAGTGTTCTTCTGTGCGTCTTCGGCGGTGCGGCGGAAGTATTCTTCGATGTTGCGGTAGCGCGCCGGCACGCGTTTTTCTTCGATGGCTCGGCGGATTTCCTCGCGGCGATCGACGAGTTCCTGGTGGATGTTTTGCGCGGGCGCATCGCCTGAAGCCTGGCGCGGCGCGGGGTTGGGGTTGTCAACCTGGCCTGCGACATCCTGGGGGCCAAGGTGTTCACCAGGGCGGCGCGCATCGAAGGGCGTGGTGGCGCGGTCTTCGGGGTCGCCTTGTTCGATCTGGCGGTTACGCGCGAGGCGCATGAGTTCTTCGCGCTGCTCCGGGGTCATCTGGTCGAGCAGTTGCTGTTGCTGCTTGCGGAGCGCATCGGCGGCGCGCTGGTCGCGCGATGCATTGTCATGCTGCTCGGACATCTTCTGCAGGCGTTTGTGGAGGTTGTCGAGTGGGGACTCATTGCCATCACCTGCGCCGGAGCCGGGACTGTTTGGATTGTTGGGCGGCGTGGACTGGCCCGCGGGATCACCCGAGCTGTCTGGCTGTTGCTGCGCGGGTTGACCAGGTGCGGGCGCGGCGGTGTCTTTGGGTTGGCCTGGCGCGCCGCCTGGCGGCGCGTTTTCGGGCGGTTGCGCGCCGCCGCCGTCTTGCGGTGGTTGTTGATCGAATGGGGCTGGGCCTTCGGGCTGTTCACCGGGTTTGGGTTGCGCACCGTTGCTTGGTGTGCCGTTGTTGGGTTGTTGCTTGCCACCCGGGGCTTGGCCCGAGTTCTCCTGTTCGCCTGGGTTCTCGCCTGGCGTATTTGAGTCGTTGGTTGCGCCGGTGGGTTCGTTTTCTTCGCGCTGGTCGGGGGAATTGGAGCTGCCCTGGGCGTCTTGGGGTTGTTGGGCGGGGCGGCCATCTTTGGGGGCACCCTTGGGATCGGTGGTGGGCTGGCCCTGTTCGTCGGGCTTGGCGGATTGATTGCCTTTTGCGCCGTCGGGGGATTGGCCAGGGGATTGTTGATCGGGGCGCGGCTTGGAGTCGCCGGGCTGCTTGCCAGGATCGTTGCTTGGCTGCTTTGCGTCGCCTTGCTTGTTCGGTTGTCCGTCGCCGGGCTGCTGTTGTTGTTGGTCTTGTTGTGATTGATCTCGTTGTTGTTCGGTTGGCGCTTTGTTGTCCTGTTGTTGCGCGCCGTCGGTGGGATCGGATTCCTGTTGGTTTGGCTCGGGTTTCTGTTGGCGTTCTGGCTCGCGTGCTTCATCTGCGGATTGTTTGAGATCGTCCGCGAGTTGTTGTGCATCGCGCTCGGCTTGCTCGGCGGCTTCGCGTTCGCGTTGGGCTTCGGCAGTGCGCTCGGCGAGGTCGCGTGCGGATTGCTCATCCATGCCCTGGTCTTTGAGCGCGTCTGTCGCGGCGTCGGGGTCTGATTCCTGTGCGATGTCTTGAGCGGTCTCTTCGGAGAGGCCGCGATCGCGGAGGTCTTCGATGGCCTGCTCGGCGTTTTGTTCGCGCTGTTCGGCGCTGTCTTGGGCAGCTTGTTCGAGTTCTTTGGCGAGGTCGTCGAGTTCTTGTGCGACTTGCTCGCGCTGCTCGGGGTTCATTTGTTCGATTTGCTGCTGGAGCTCTTCGAGCGCCTTGGCGGCGCGTTCGAGATCGCCATCGCGCAGGGCTCGGCCAAAGTCCTGGGTGGCGCGGTTGCCTGCGGTGTTGTCGCCTGGGGCGCTTTGCGGCATGGATTCCAGCAGTTTGCGCAGGGCTTCTTCCTGAGCGCGTGTTTCTTCGGCGCGTTGCTCGCGCGCTTCGGCAGCATCACCCAAGACGTTGGCGGCTTCTGATCGGGCTTCCTCG
Organism: Phycisphaerales bacterium; assembly: GCA_020427635.1. Taxonomy (GTDB): domain Bacteria; phylum Planctomycetota; class Phycisphaerae; order Phycisphaerales; family UBA1924; genus JAGQOH01. Next base: position 11,311 of record JAGQOH010000029.1, on the reverse strand, counting down.
GGCGTGCGTTCGCCCTGGGCAAGTTGCTTTCGAATCTGCTCGAGCGCTTCGCGTTCTTCCGGAGCGATCAGTTCGGGGGGCGGTTCGGCGGCATCGGCAATGGTTGGATCATCGATGGGGGTTTCTTCGGGCGCGGGGGTGATGGCGTCGATTGCTTCGTCGATGGCGGCAGTGGCATCTGATCTGCGCGCTTCTTCGAGGCGCGCCTGTTCGATCGCGATGTGATCCGCGAGCAGGCGCATGGGTTGGAGGAGGATGCCGATGGCAATGGCGGCGGCAGCGACGACGGGCCAGGCGTACCACCACTTGCCAAAGTGCATAGGGATTGCGCGCCGGACGTTGACGGTGCGCGCAACGGATTCGGCTTCTTCAACAGCGAGTTGCGCAAAGGGGTCTGTTGTGGCGCGGTGCGCGAGGCTCACGGCGGATGAGAGGCGTTCGTCGAGGGCGAGGGCGCGGTCGACGGTCCAGGTGGCGTGGACGGGGCCCCGGCGGATTGTGGCGATGCGCACGATGGCCACGAGCGTGGCGAGGGCGACTGGGATGCCAATGAGCCAACCCCAGTGGATTCCCGGGCCGATCAGGCGATCGGCGAGCGCCAGGGCGAGCGCGATTGCGGCGCCGATGGTGAGGGCGGGGCCGAGGACGCGGGCGGCGTCGCGCGCGAGGCCCCGGCGAGCGGCGGACTTGGCGATGTGCCGCACTGCGGGCGTGGCAGCTTGAACATCATCGCGAGGGGCGTGGGGGTCGCTTGGCATAGGCTTATGCTCCGCCATCACTGTAGGGGTGAATCGGCGGAGTGGTTCAGTGGGTCAGTTCTTCGAGGGAGGCGTGCCTGACATGTCCATGTTCTCAGACACCGTGGTTCCAATCGCCAAGACGTCGATGATGTTTGCCGAGGCCGTGACGAAGGACATTCCAGCGGATCAGTTTGGTCGCAAGCCCGATGGCGTGAATACGAACTGCCCGGCGTGGGTGATCGGGCACTTGGGCGCGTATCCGGGGTGGGTGGTGTCGATGCTGACGGGGACGGCGCCGCCTGAGGATCCAGAAACGCAGGCGATGTTTGGGCATTCCAGCGAGTGCAAGGATGATCAGGCGGGCACGATCTATCCGAGCAAGGATGAGCTGCTCAAGAAGTTCAATGCTGGTATGCAGGCGGTGATCGATGCGTTGCCCAAGGCGAGTGAGGCGGCGCTTTCAGCGCCGAATCCGAATGAGCAGATGCGGGATCGTTTTCCGACGGTTGGTTCGCTTGCAGCGTTTATGGTGGGCAGCCACAACATGATGCACCTGGGGCAGATCAGTGCCTGGCGGCGCTGCATGGGCCTTGGGCCTTGCATGTAGTGCGGTTGGATCAGGCGGCGGGCCAGTGATCGTCGGTGCCGTCCTCGTCGTCATCCATGAACGCGGAGAACGGAATGGGCGCGTCGAATTCCTCGGCCAAGGTGTCGAGGTGTTCTTGCATGGCGTCCAAGTGGCGATCGAGTTCGGCAACGATTTCGGTGTGCGCGGTGACATCGTCTGCGCGCAGGTCGGGTGCTCGCTGGCCGGCGAAGACACCGCCCATTGGGAAGGGCAGGGCTTCGCGATCGGAATCGAACCGCTTGGGATCGGGCGAAGGTGGAACCCGCATCACGAACCTCCGGGTGGGCAAATCGGAGTTTCGCGGGGTCGACTGAAGGTCCCAAAGTGCATGGGGCGACAGATTGGGTGATGGTTGTGTGTGATGCGGCGTGGTTATCGCACCTTGGCTCCGATTTTGTGTTCTGAGCCGGCGCGGAGGCGGGCCAGGTTGCCGCGGTGTCGCCAAATGACCAGTGCGCCCAGGGCGAGGGCCATGGCGAGGAAGGGCCAGCCGGCGGCGGCGTTGCGTGCGCCGTCCGTGCCAGTGGGCCAGGCGATGAGTTGATTGATGAGCATGGCGAGTGGCAGGACGAGGGCGGCGGTGATGGAAGCGGCGCTGACATAGCGCGTCGTGCGCACGACGACAAGCCATGTGAGCAACGCGGCGGCGGTGGCGAGTGTCATCCAGGGCCAATAGGCGGCCATGGCGCCGAAGGCGGTGGCGACGCCCTTGCCCCCCTTGAAGCGCAGGTAGATCGGGAAGACATGGCCAAGCACGGCGGCGAGCCCGACGCACATCCAGAGGGCGGAGTCGCGCGCGGCAAGCGCGCCATGGCCAAAGGTGTGGGTGGTGAGGCCGCTGGCGATAACGGGCGCTGCGCCTTTGGCGAGGTCGAGGGCAAAGCAGGTGATGCCAAGCCGTTTGCCAAGGACGCGGCCGACGTTTGTTGCACCGATGTTGCCCGAGCCTTGCGCGCGGAGATCAATGCCTTTGGCGCGCGCGATGAGGAGTCCGAACGGGACACTCCCGAGCAGGTATGCGCCGACGATCCAAGGAAGCCAGTGCGTCATTCGCTAGTCCGGGATGCGCACGAGTGCGCTGCCCACGAGGCGGCGCTCGCCCGCGGCGCGGTATGGCTCGCCATTGAGCAGGTTGTTGGGGAAGCGTTCTTGGGCTGCGCGGACGGCGACATCGATTTCGCCCGAGACGAGGTTGTAGTCGGAAGCGGTGAAGACACCAACGGTGACCATGCTGCGCTGCGCGCCGTGGTAGTAGAAGGCTTCGAAGCCCTCTTGGCGGAGTTCGATGGCCTGGCGCTCGGCTTCGGCGCGCGCCTTGGCGCGATCGGGCATGTCCCAGACCGCGATTTGAAGGGTGTAGATCGCGCTCTTGCCGTAGGTGGCTTTGGCGTTGGCGAGGTTGAATTCGGGTCGCGAGCCGCGATCGCCAGCGGCGGGCGGGGCGAGGAAGGCGCGCTGGTAGGGGCGGTTGCCGCCCACGTCGAGGTTGCGGGCCCAGGCGAGGTCGCGTTGCGCGCCGGGGTCGTCGGCGTTGGCGTGGGAGCCCAGGAGGATTGCCGAGCCCGAGGTGGTGGTTCTGACGGAGAGGTCGCCTCGTTCGAGGGCGGCTTCGAGTTCGTCCTTTCGGAGGGTTGCTTGGGCGGCGTGGTGGGGGCCCGTGAAGTTTTCGAGGACGACGCCCCAACCTTGGCCTGCTGCGGCGCCCAAGCCAGGGCCAGCGGCGTCCGGGCCAAAGAGCTTCTGGCCCTCGTGTCGCAGGTCGCTGCTCGAGCGGTTGGCGTTGGCGCAGGCGGCGAGGGCCACTGGCGCGAGCGCCAGGGCGATTCGCCAGAATTGTTGACAGGGCCCTTGAGTTTTCCTCACCACGTCCACGCGGATTTATGCTCCGAAGTTGTTGTCAGACAAGGGTTTGTGTTCAATGATCTGGAAATGGCAAAGTTGAAGGCTTGCGCAAGCGGCCGTCGATACATCTTGCAGACCGGCACCTTGGGGCGCAGCCGGTCACCGGATTGGAAGCCAATCTTCCACCGGCGGATCCCCGGGCGAGTGAGCGACGGGGAGGGGTTTGGGAGCGCCCACGATACGGGGTTTGCCGACGCGCGGTTGACCCTTTGGCTGGTGTTGCGCGAGAACGGACGGGATGCTCAGATGCACAATGTCGACGCACTCAATGGAAGTCTTCAAGCGGCCCAAACGGTGGGTCTGAATCGCGCGACGTCGCGCCCGGATGCTGATCGAGCGACCAGGCCCGCCAGTGAAGCGACGCCGACCCGGACCAATGACAGTGTTGAGTTGTCAGCGGGCGCTCTCGATTCGAGTCGCGCTGCTGCGATTGCTCGTGTGCGTGCGGAGATCGCGGCGGGGACCTATCTGACGGACGATCGGCTGGACGGCGCGATCAGCGGGCTACTCGAAGACCTGCGCTGATTTCAGCTAGGCGTCGGGGTCACTGCCACTATTCATTTCCTGACAACGTGTGCGTTCGAGCAAGGCGAGATGTTTCATCATCGCTGCGGCGGATGATGCGCCTGCGGCGGCCCAGCCGCGCCATCCATCGCGCCACGCGCTGCGCAGGATGAGTTGCTTGAACAGCGCGCCTGTCGGTGAAGTGATGAGCTTCATGGGCGATGTTGTTTTGCCTGTTTTTGCAAGGCTTTCGGCAGCGGTGGCGGCGTGCTTTGCTTGGCGTTGAAGGAACTCGCCCATGCTTGGCATGGTGTCGTGCAGGAGTGTGCCGCGGAGGCGCTCGACGCGATGGCGCGTGGGGTCGATGAGTTCCAGTTTGTCGTGTGGATCGAAGCCGGCCCAGTTCGCGGCGCCTTTGCGGACGAGGCGCAGGCGCCATTCGGGCTGCCAGGCGTGTTCGAGAACTTTGCCGGCGTAGATTACTTTGCGATTGACTTCGTAGCCGCCAATGGCGGGGTCGTTCTTGGCGATGGCGGAACGGATGCTGGCGGCGAGTTGTGGTGAGACCGGTTCGTCGGCGTCCAGGTGCAGGATCCAATCGCCCGAGCACTGATCGAGCGCGAACTGTTTCTGTTTAACGTAGCCAAGCCAGGGCTGGTGGATGACGGTGGCGCCGGCGGCTTCGAGGGTTGCGACTGTGGTGTCGGTTGACCCTGAATCGACGGCGATGACTTGCCCAGCGAGGCCTCGGATGGAGTCGACGAGGGCCGGCATGGTGCGGGCGCTGTTGAAACAGACGATCGAGATGCTGAGATTGGCGATCGGGGCGTCGCTCATGGCGCGCAAGCCTACCCGCGGGCGTGGACGGGCGGGCGGCTCTATAAGAGCGCCATGGGCATCCGTGTCTTGCTGCAATCTGGCGAAGAGGAGGGGCGAGCGCTCGCGAAGCTTGTTGCTCGGCACGACTGGCGCGGTGGGGCGAGTGTCCTGAAGCGTGATGGCGACACGGTGGTGTATCGCGGCGCCGACGAGCGCGGGCGGGCGATTGTGGTGAAGTGCATGGCGCTGCGTGGGTTCAGGCGGCGCGTGCAGAGCATGTTGGGGCGGTCGCGGCTTGCGCGGCAATGGCGGGGGAGTGCACTGCTTGGGCGTGCGGGGATCGCGACCGCGAAGTGCCGAGTGCTGTTTCGCGCGGGGGGCACCGAGACGCTGGTGCTTGATTGGGTGGATGGGCCGACGGTGGCGGAGCTTGCTGTCCGCGGTGGGGTGAGCTTGCGCGAGGAACATGCCATTGCGGGCGCGATCGGTGGGCAGGTGGCGGCGATTGCGAAGGCGGGCTTGTTCAATCGCGATCACAAGGCGTCGAATCTCGTCGTGCGAGGTCTGGGCAGTGACGCCTGTGTCGTCGTGTTGATCGACACGGTGGGGATTCGCGCCGGGCTGACGGCGGTTGATTTGATGCTGGCCAAGACAGCAATCGAGTTGATTGGGATCGGGGCGCTGCCGAGGCGGGCGCTGTTGTTTCGTGCAATCAAGGCAGCGGAGCCAAGGCACACGAAGACAGCATGGCGGGCGATTGCGCAGGTGATTGCACGGCATGGGGACCCGACGCCCAAGGTCAATCCTGTTGCGCCCGTGCGTTGAGCAGTTGGTCGCAGGCCTCGACGACGCGGGGTAGGTCGATGTGCTCGATGGCGCAGCGTTCGGGGTGGTCGTTGGCGACTTCGCACGCGGGGAGTGTGGGGTCGGCGAGGACGATGACTTCTTTCGCACACGGGATGGTGGTCCAGCGGTGATCGGTGGGGCCAAAGAGCGAGACAGTGGGGACGTTGAATGCGGCGGCGATGTGTCGCGGCCCCGTGTCGTTGGTGACCATGAGTTCGCACTGCGCGACGATGGCTTTGAGTGCGCCGAGCGTGATGCCATGATCGGGGAGGCAGATGCACCGGGCTTGGTTGGTTCGGGCGGCCAAATCGTGGACGAGGTCCGCTTCGTTGGGCGCGCCGTTGATGAGGATGGTCAGGCTGTGGGGGGCGGCGAGGTGGTCGGCGAGATGCGCGAAGCGCTCAGCGGGCCAGCGTTTGGCGGGGTCATTGCCACCGGGGTTGAGGATGGCGAGGCCCCGGGCGATGTGCTGCGGCGTGATGGCGGCGCTTTGCATGACGGCCTCGGCGCGTTCGCGGTCGGCGGTGGTGATTGCGAGTTCGAGAGCCGGGGCGTGGGTTGGCGTGACGGCGGTGAGGGCCTGGGCGAGTTCGAGGTAGTAGTCGACTGCGGGAACGGGGGCCCAGGCAGCGGGGTTCGTTGTTGAGGTGCTGTAGGGCGGTGTGTCACGGCGGCGTTTGGGGCGCAGTCGATGGGTGAGGAGCATGCCTCTGCCATCGCGATCGAATCCGATGCGGCGCGGGATGCCTGCGATGCGGGTGATGAGCCCGGTGGAGAAGGAATTGGTGAGGAGGAGGGCGGTGTCGAAGCGAAGTGGGCGCAAATGTTGCGCGGCTCGCTTGGTGCCCATGACGCCAGCGGCTCGAAGGGGGAGTAATTCATCGAGGGCATCGAGGTCCGAAAGAATTTCTTGGACGGCGGGTTTGCAGAGGCCTGCGATGTAGGCGCCGGGGAGGGCGGCGCGGATGAGGCGGAGTGCGGGTGTGGCCATGACGGCGTCGCCCACCCAGTTGGGCAAGACAATCAGAACGCGTCGTGGTCGCGGTACATCGTTGTTCACAACGTGCGCGCTTACTTGTTTTGGAAGTAGCTCGTGTTGAGCTCGATGTATTTGTTCCACTCAGCGGGTAGATCTTCTTCGGGGAAGATGGCTTGCACTGGGCACTCGTCGACACAGAGTCCGCAATCGATGCATGTGTCGGGATCGATATAGAGCTGTTCGGCGGTTCCGAAGTCGGGGTCGTCTTTGGTGGGATGAATGCAATCGACGGGGCAGACTTCGACGCACGCGGTGTCTTTCGTGCCAAGGCAAGGTTCTGCGATGATGTGTGTCATTGTTGTTGTTGGTCCTTGCGTGCGCGCCGCGTGGGCTCCCGATGGGGGAGGAGTGTAGACCACGGGCGGTCGGCTGCAAAGAGCGGCGCAAAAAAACAGCGAGGGAACCGGAAAGTCCGATTCCCCCGCGTGTTTTGTGGTGCTTGGTCGGGCGACAACGAGCCGCCCACCGCCCAGGGTCCAACAGGGGCCCCGGCGGGTTGTGTTTACATCATGGGCTCGCCGAAACCGGCGACCTTCTTCTTGCGACGACGACGACGCTTCTTTGTCGTCTTCTTCGCAGCAGCCTTCTTCGAGCCGCGCTTCTTGGTGCGGCGCTTCTTGGTTGCGCGCTTCTTGGTGGCGCGCTTCTTGGTTGCACGCTTCTTGGTGCGACGCTTGGTTGCGCGCTTCTTGGTCGCGCGCTTCTTGGTTGCACGCTTCTTTGTTGCGCGCTTCTTTGTGCGACGCTTCTTTGTTGCGCGCTTCTTGGTCGCGCGCTTCTTCGCTCTACGCTTTGCCATGGCAATGAACCTCCTCTAAAGGTTTCGGAGCCTGGAGGTGTCCGTCCCCGGCGTTGCGCGCAGCACCACGAGCGGCAACGCCGTACGGAAACTCTTACGCTATCGGTTGCGCCACGTCAAATGCTTGAGCGATTCGCGCGAAGCTTGCGCGTCTTTGGTAAGGGTCGGGGGCTACTCGTCGCCCTCGCTCACGACGGGGTGAGGGACTGGGGCGAAGAGGCGGTCGACGGAGGTGCCGTTGAGACGGTTGTAGAGGTCGATTGCGCGTTTGTCGGACATCATTGGGCCGACGCGCGCCCGCACGATGCCCTTGCCCGGGTTGTACCAGAAGCCTGCGCCCTCCGGGCTGTTCTCGTCGAGTGCGACGCGTGCGGGTGGGTGATCGAGGTCATACTCGGCGGGGCCGGCGATTTGCACCCAAGGATGTCGACCGCTCAGCAGGGTGTTGCGCGGCGGGGTGCCGTTGAACCAGTTCTTGTCGATGGTGAGTGGCCAGCCGCGGCCATTGACATCGCCTTCGCCCAGGGCAGCTCTGTACTTGACCTGCTGGATCATTTGCTCGAGGCCGGCTTGGGCGGCTTGGTATTCAGCCTCTGCGCTCTTGGCTTCGGCCTCATGCCAGAAGTACGCCGCGGCAGCACCCGCAAGCATTACGGTCGCCATGAGCAACATCACCAACCGCATCAAGGAGCCCCCCGGGCCAACGCCAGAACGCGCAGACTGCTTCTGTATAGAACGGCTCGATTGGGGCTCCACACCGGTTCGGGGGCCCTGCGTAGCGGTTTGGGGTGTTGATCTGCGCCGGTTGTGCCGCCCGCGACGCCGCCCTTCGCCGGACCAACGGCTCGGTTCGTACACTGGGCGTTGCGATGCACGCGATGTCCACCAATGCCGCCCCGCGCTCTTTGACTCAGTCAAGTGCTGCGATTCGTTATCAGTCCTTGGCAAATGGCCTGATGGTGGTGACAGAACGCATCGATGGGGTCGCGTCGCTTGGGGTGCAGTGGCTTTTGCCCGTGGGGTGTGCCCGCGATCCTGATGACAAGCAAGGGCTCTCGGCGATGCTCGAGGAGCTGCTGCTCCGCGGCGCCGGTGATTTGGATTCGCGGGCCCAGGCGGACGCGTTTGATCGACTTGGCGTGAGTCGCAGCACGGGGACGGGGACCTATCACTCGACGGTCTCGGCCACGATGCTCGGTGCGCGGCTGGTCGAGGCGTTGCCGCTCGTGGTGGACATGGTGCGCCGGCCGCACTTTGACGCGGGGTGGTTGGCGAAGCATTTCGAGCCGGCGCGCGATCTGTGTGTGCAGGCGATCGAATCGCTTGCGGATGAGCCACAGTCGCGTGTGGGTCATGAACTCAAGCGGCGCCATGCGGCGCCGCCGCTGAACCGTTCGGATCTGGGCACGATTGAAGGGCTCGAGGCGATCGAGGCGGGTGACATTGCGCCGCATTGGGCGAAGTGTGCGGCGCCGGGGGGCTCGATTCTGGCGCTGGCGGGGGATGTGGATCACGATGCGGTGGTGCGGCAGCTTGAGGAGTTGCTCGGTGATTGGTCAGGCGATGCGGGTGAGGTGTCGGTGTCGGGCGCGCCTGAGCGGGGCGGTCACCACATCAATCAGGAGTCATCGCAGGTGCATATTGCAATGGCGCAGGACGGGCCATCGGAGAAGGATCCGGATTGCTGGTTCGAGCGGATGACGCATGCGGTGCTTTCGGGCGGGATGTCGGGGCGGCTGTTTACCGAGGTGCGGGAGAAGCGGAGCCTGTGCTATTCGGTGAGCGCGAGCTATACGGCGAGCCGCGACTTCGGGCGATCGGTGGCGTATTCAGGCACGACGCCCGAGCGGGCGCAAGAGACGCTTGATGTGCTGCGCGGGGAGCTCGAGCGGATTGCGACGCCGGCGGGGGCCGTGACGGCGGATGAGTTGCGGCGGGCGAAGATCGGGCTGAAGAGCCGAACGGTGATGGCGGGCGAGTCGACCTCGGCGCGGGCGGGGGCGTTGGCGCGGGACATGTGGAAGCTTGGGCGGCCTCGGACCTTGGATGAGATCACCGATGCGATCGAGGGTGTGGAGCTGGAGGCGCTGAACGCGTATCTGGCGCGGCGATCGCTCAGCGAGCGGACGATCGTGACGATCGGGCCTGGGGCGTTAGGGGGTTAGCTTTTCGCCCCCGTCTCATTCGTCGGCGCTGCGGACTTCCCCTCGACTTCTTGCGCGGGGAGCACCCGGACATCGAGTGGGCCGATGCCATCGACGTGGATGTCGCGTTGCGGGAAGGCGATGGTGATGCCGGCTTCCTTGAAGAGTTCATTGATGCGGAGGCGCAGGTCGCTTTCGATCATGCGGCGGTCCATGAGCACTTTGATGCGCAGCCAGAAGACGAGCTCGAACATGAGCGAGTTATCGCCAAAGTCGATGAACAGGACGAGTGGGGGCGGCTTTGCAAGCACCTTGCCGTGGTCGTCGGCGGCCTTTTTCATGAGGCGGATGACGTCGCGCGTTGGGGAGCCGTAGGCCACGCCGACCTTCACGCTCGTGCGGATCTTGTCTTCGGTGAGCGTCCAGTTGGTGACGCGGGATTCCAAGAAGGTGCTGTTGGGGACGATGACGTCGATGTTGGTGGGGGTGAGCAGGCGGGTGGAGCGGGCGCCGATGTGCTGGACGGTGCCTGTGACGTCGTCGAGTTGGATGAGGTCGCCCACACGGATGGGGCGCTCAGCGAGCATGATGAGGCCACTGATGAAGTTGTTCATCAGGTTCTGGGAGCCAAAGCCAATGCCGATGGCGAGCGCACCGCCGAGCACGGTGAAGACGGTAAGGGGCACGTTGATGAGGCGGAGAGCGAAGAGAGCGATGGTGAGCAAGAGGACGTAGAAGAGGATTGATTCGGAGGCGGCGGCGGCGCCTTCGTTCAAGCCAATGCGTCGGAGGACGAACTTGCCAATGACGCCTGAGAGGAACCGGGCGATCCAGAAGCCTGCGAAGAGCAGGATGAGCCCCACGACGAGCGTGCCCACGGTGATCGGGCTGTCTTTGACGGCAAAGAGTTCGGTGGTCCAAATGCCTGCGATGGCGCGGCCCACGCTGCGCACATGGTCGATGAAGGTGCGTTGCGCTTCGGCAGTCTTGGCGTCGGCGAGGGCGTTTGCGACGAGCGCGGCTTCGGCGCTGAGGCGACGGCGCTCTGCTTCCAGGACGCCTAATCGGTGTTGAATGGCATTCTGTTCTTCGGCTTGCCAGCGCGAAGGAAGTGTGCCGTCCGTGGGCATGGCGCGGCGCACGCGGTCGTCCATTTGCCGGACGTCGGCGAGGCGCGTGTCAATGAACTTGCTGTCGCTGTCGATGCTCTGTGCAATCTGGCGGATGGCTGCGGTTGCCTCACCAGACTTGGCCCACTTCTTCTCATTGAGCACGCGAAAGCGTGTGTCCCAGAGCGAGCGGATCTCGCTGAGCCGTTCCTTCGCGTCGGCCAAGACTTCCGTTTCTCGCCGATAGGCGTTGACCCACGCATCGCGTGCGCGCAGCTCGGCTTGAAGTTGTTCGTCCGGGGAAGGGGATGCATCGACGCGCCGCTGGGCATCAAGGCGACGTTCTTGTGCGAAGTTTAGATTGCTTTCGGCGGTCGCCTTTTGCGAGTCAATCAGCTGTTCGTCGTTTTCAACTGCCGTCAGGAATTCCTGCTTTTCGCTCAATGTGAATCGTTCGCGTTCCGTGGCACGTTCGACCGCGGCGTCCAGCACCTGTTGGTCCTGTTGAGCGTCATTGACCTCGCGATCGGCACGCGCCTGTTCGAGGCGTGCAAGCTCGAGCGCCGCCTTGGCGGCGGCAACTTGCGCATCCTGAATGGGCTTTGCGTTGCCATTGGCTTGTCGCTTCGCTCGCTCGGCTTCGTCGACCTTTGTGGTCGCCGACTCCACGGCGCGCTTCGCTTCGGCGGCACGATCGCTGGCGATGCGCACGCGTGCCGCAGCTTCGTTCGCTTCGCCGCGCAGTGCATCCAACGTGCGCACAGGCACGCTGCCAGCTTCC
>JAGQOH010000028.1 GCA_020427635.1 Phycisphaerales bacterium | reverse complement strand
GCATCGCATCGAGCGACGCGCCCGCCGATTGGAAGTGATCGAGGCGTTGCTGACACGCGAACAGGCGGCGCGGAAAGGACGCTGACGCGCCCCTCCCCTCCCCTCCCCTCCCCTCCCCCACCCTCCTGGTCGGGCCTCGCCCCACCGGACGTGACTCAACGGCTCCCGCGGTCCGTGGAGAACGGGGGGTGGCATGGCCTGGCGGGGCCCTGCTCGGGGTCAGTTGCCCCCCCAACTTGCCAAAGCCTCCCCACAGGTGTGAAAAGCGACCGGATTCCGCGTGAACACTTGCCGTAGCCATCGCTTCGGGCATTGTTGGGAGAACCCCGTTTTCGGAGATGCCAGAGATGCCTATGCGCTGCCAAGTCGCTGCTACAGCCCTCCTTCTTGCCCTTGCGGGCACGTCGGTCGCCTCGACGAACTTCCGCACCATGGACGGGACGGGCAACAACCTGACGCCCGCGTTCGATCTCTGGGGTTCGTCAGAGATCCAATTGATGCGCATGACGGGGTCGATGTACGACGGCGACGGCTCGACGCCGATGGGCAACCGCCCGAATCCCCGGACCATCTCGAACCTGGTGTTCAATCAGCCGAGTTCGATGCAGAACGCCAACAATCTCAGCGACTTCGTCTGGCAATGGGGCCAGTTTCTTGACCACGACATCGACCTCTCCCGCGACAACTCAGGCGAAGCATTTAACATTGTTGTTCCATCGGGTGATGCTCACTTCCTGCCGGGCGATGTGATCCCACTGCAGCGCTCGGGCTTTGACCCATCGACGGGCACGAGCGCGGCGAACCCGCGCCAGCAAATGAATGGCATTACGTCGTGGATCGATGGATCGAATGTCTATGGTTCCGATGATGCGCGGGCAACATGGCTTCGTGAGACGAATCCCCTCAAGCTTGGCCAGCTCCGGGTGCAAGCATCGGCATTCGGCGACATGATGCCCTTCAACGATGGCTCGATGGAAAACGCTGGTGGGCCCGGGACGAGTCTGCTTGTGGGCGGTGACATTCGCGCCAACGAGCAGGTCGGTTTGACCTCGATGCACACGCTGTTTGTGCGCGAGCACAATCGTCTGGCGGAACAGATTGCCACAGCGAATCCAAGCCTGAGTTCTGACGAGGTCTATGAGCGGGCACGCTGCATCGTCGGCGCTGAGATGCAAGCGATCACCTTCAACGAATTTCTTCCGGCATTGGTGGGTACGTCGAACATACCGGCGTATGGCGGCTACGACGACTCAATCAATCCTTCGATTCGGAACGAATTCTCGACGGCGCTCTACCGCATCGGGCACACAATGTTGTCGCCCGAGTTGAAGCGCATCGGGGCGGACGGCAATGTCATCGCGGAGGGCAACCTCGCATTGCGAGACGCCTTCTTCCGCCCGGATCGCCTGTTCACTGAGGGTGGCATCGACCCTGTGCTGCGGGGGCTTGCATCGCAGGCGATGCAGGAAGTTGATGCGAAGATGGTCGACGATGTGCGCAGCTTCCTGTTTGGGCCTCCAGGGGCTGGTGGGCTTGACCTTGCGGCGCTCAATATTCAGCGTGGACGCGACCATGGCCTGCCGGACTACAACACGGTGCGCTCGGCGTATGGCTTGTCGGCGATCGGAAGCTTTGATGACCTCACTACAGATGCGGCACTGGCTGCGGCGCTGCGTGCGGCATATGGACAGACCGCTGGCACTGACAATGTGCAACTGCTTGATGTCTGGGTGGGTGCGCTTGCGGAAGATCACATGCCCGGGGCCGCGGTGGGCGAATTGGTCGCGGTTGGTTTGATCGAACAGTTCACCGCGTTGCGATCGGGCGATCGCTTCTTCTACCTGAATGACCCGAATCTCGCGGGGGTACTGGGAGAAATTGGCCTGACGCTGGACGACCTGGATCAGCGTCTGCTGAGTGATGTCATCCTCGACAACACTGGCATCCTGTCCATCCAGCGCGACGTGTTCCATGTGCCGGCGCCGAGCGCGCTGCTGCTTGCAGGTGCTGCAGGGCTTGGTCTGTCAGGCCGCCGACGCCGCTGCTAACTCCTATCACAGGCAAGGCTCGACACACTTGGCTGTGCGAGCAAAATCTGTGCGACGCGCTTCCATTTCGCGCGATGTGTTGTACGCTATGCACGCGAGGAGCGCAGTAGAGAGCAGCACATCATGCGGAGATACGCACGCAACGTATCGCTCATCGGCGCATTGCTGGCGAGCGCAACCGTCACCGGCGCAGCGGGCACGAGTTCAACAACCTTCACCTACCAGGGGCGTCTGCGCGACGCGGGGCTTCCCGCGAACGGAACCTATCACGTTGACTACTGGTTGTGGGATGCTGAGAGCGGCGGGAACCAGGTCGGTTCAACCATTCACTTCGTGACGCACGAGGTGGCGAATGGCGTGTTGTCGTCGCAGCTGGACTTTGGGCCGGGGGCCTTTGATGGCAGCCCCCGCTGGCTCGAGATCCATGTCGACGGCGCGACTCTGTCTCCCCGCCAGCCAATCACCGCGACGCCATATGCCATCGCTGGGGCGGCGGCGGCCCGACAGCGTGACCTTGCGCCGAGCGACGAGCTGGCCCAGGCAGTCCAGGCTTTGCGAGCGGAGAACCAGGTCCTGCGCGAGCGACTGGCACGTCTCGAAGCCCGCTTGGATGAGGCGCTGACCTCGGGCGCCAAGTAGGTCTGAGCCTCAGACGTCTTGGCGCCCTGGCCCGATTTCGGGACAGGTGGTGGTTCTGGGCTTGTCTCACACCGGAACTGGTGGCATCTTGGTGAACGCTGGCAAGAGCCAGAGAGAGGATTGAGGGGGTCATGAACATCATTGCGCGCACGCCGCTGCGTCTTGCGGTATCGCTGTCCATCGTGCTGGCCTGCAGTGGCTCGGCGCTCGGGGTGACCGAGTGGCGGACGATCGATGGCTCGGGGAACAACACGCTCCTAGGAAGCGACCTGTGGGGGTCAGCGGGGTCACAACTGCTGCGCCTGGGCGGGGCGATGTACGACGGCGATGGGGCGACGCCCATGAGCAACCGTCCCAACCCGCGGCTTATTTCCAACACGGTGTTCGCGCAGTCTGCGTCGATTCCGAACAGCAACAACATGAGCGACTTTGTCTGGCAATGGGGCCAGTTCCTCGACCACGATGTCTCACTGGTGTTCGATAGCTCAGGCGAGTCGATGGACATTTCGGTGCCGAATGGTGATCCGTTCTTTGCGGACGGCACGACGATGCCGTTTATCCGCTCGGGGTATGACCCGGGCACGGGCACGAGTGCTGCCAACCCGCGGCAGCAGATCAACAGCATCACGTCATGGGTGGACGCGTCGAATGTGTATGGCTCGGATACGACGCGTGCGACATGGCTTCGCGAGACCAATCCGGCCAAGCCGGGGCAGCTCAAGAGCCAAATGACCGGCGTTGGCGAAATGCTGCCCTACAACGATGGTTCGATTCCGAACCTGGGCGGCAATGGTACGGAGCTCATCGTCGCGGGTGACTTCCGCGCGAATGAACAGGTCGGTCTCACCTCGATGCATACGCTGTTCGTGCGCGAGCACAACCGTCTTGCGCAGCAGATCTCAGCTGCGGACCCGGGCCTGTCATCTGATGAGGTCTATGAGCGAGCGCGGCGCATCGTCGGCGCCGAGGTGCAGGCGATCACGTACAACGAGTTCTTGCCATCACTCGTCGGGTCACACATGCCAAGCTATGGCGGGTATGACGATTCGATCGACCCGACGATTCGCACCGAGTTCACCACGGCGCTCTACCGCGTCGGGCACACGATGCTTTCGCCAGAGCTGAAGCGACTGGGCAGCGATGGCAACCCGATTCCGGAGGGCAATATCGGCTTGGGCGACGCTTTCTTCCGCCCCGATCGCTTGTTTGATGAGGGCGGGATCGAGCCGATGCTGCGTGGATTGGCCTCGCAGGCGATGCAGGAGATCGATGCGAAGGTCGTCGACGGCGTGCGCAACATGCTGATTCTGCCGCCGGTGACCGGGCTCGATTTGGCCTCGCTCAACATGCAACGTGGGCGGGACCATGGATTGCCGGACTACAACACGGTGCGCTCGGCGTATGGACTGACGCCGATTGCCAGCTTTGATGATCTGACCACGGATTCCGCGCTGGCTGCGGCGCTGCGAGCTGCATATGGACAGACTGCAGGCTCGGACAACGTGCATTTGTTGGACGTCTGGGTCGGCGCCTTGTCGGAAGACCACATGCCGGGCGCCGAGGTGGGCGAGCTTGTCGCCGCGGGGATCATTGAGCAATTCAGCGCATTGCGTTCGGGTGATCGGTTCTTCTACCTGAACGATGCTGATCTCGTGTCGATCCTGGGTGACATTGGCATGAGCCTTGGTGACCTCGAGGACCGGTTGTTGAGCGACATCATTCTGGACAACACAAGCATCACGTCGATTCAGCGCGATGTGTTTCATGTGCCGGCGCCTGGAGCCATGCTCCTGGGTGTGCTTGGCCTCGGGGCCGCGCGCCGTCGGCGCAGCGCCTAGTTCGCTAGATGTCGAAGGTTGCCACGACGGGCGCGTGATCGCTTGGCAGTTTGCCCTTGCGTTCATCGCGCTCGACGTGCGCACCGGAGCACTTTGCCGCGAGTGATTCAGTTGCAAAGACATGATCAATGCGCATGCCCCGATTCTTCGGAAAGCCGAGCATGCGATAGTCCCACCAGCTGAAGACTCTGCCTTCGGGATGAAACGGGCGGAACACGTCCTTGAGCCCCCACTGCTCCAGTTCCGCAAGTGCCTGGCGCGTCTTGGGGTGGACATGTGGCGTGTCGCCAAAGAGCTCCAGTGAAGCAACATCGTCATCATGCGGTGCGATGTTGTAGTCGCCACAGAGCGCCAGTGGACGATCCGGCGATTCATGGTCGCGCAGGTGGCGCAGCAGCTGGGCCATCCACTCGAGCTTGTAGGCGAAGCGTTCTTCCCCCCCACCGCCATTGGGCATGTAGGCGGAGATGATGCGCACGCCGTTGATTGTGCCCGCGATGAGTCGGGCCTCGTCTTCCTCACCCTCGCCCGTGAACCCGCGCGAGACGTCGTCGATGGGTGTGCGTGAGAGGATGGCCACGCCGTTGTAGGTCTTCTGGCCCCAGGCGACGGACTGGTAGCCCGCCGCCGCGAGTTCCTCGTGCGGGAAGCTCCCCGTGACGACTTTGATCTCCTGCAGGCAGACGACGTCTGGGGCGGCCCGGCCGAGCCAATCAAGCACGCGCTCCAGGCGGGCCTTGATGGAGTTCACATTCCAGGTAGCAATAATCAGGGTGGACCCTTCCGCTGGGGTGCTTCGTCAAGCCGAACTCGGCTGTGTTGCCGATGATAACGGTCCCCGATGCGCAGTCCCTCGCAAGCCGCCTTTCCTTATCGATTGCGCCATCGCGCGCTGGTGGCGATCGGTCTGGGCGGGCGAATTGCCAAGAATCTTGAGCACCTCGCGTGGGATACGGGCGATGGGATCGTGCGACTTGAGCCCAAGGGCCTGCCCGAAGGCGCTGTGCGTGCAAGCCTCGCGCTCGCGTGGCCGCGACCCGCCACGCAGGAGAAGCACACGAGCGATGTGCTGCCCGTGCAGTTCGCACGGCTCATGTCGGGGCACTATGAAGCCAAGATCGCGCTGAAGGATGGCGTTGACCTGTATGGCACTGGCGAATGTGCAGGCCCGCTGCACCGTAACGGGCGCGTGACCGTATGCTGGAACACTGATGCGCCGGGGTATTCGGCCACCTCACCAAGTCTCTACCAGAGCCACCCCTGGGTGCTTGGAATGCGTGCGGACGGCTCAGCGTTTGGTGTGCTTGCGGATACGACGTGGCGTTGCGAGATCGACCTGCGCGAAGGCATTGCGTTCCGCGCGGATGGGCCACCTTTTGCGGTGTACGTGATTGAGGGCGCCGCGCCGCAGGACGTGGTGCGCAAGTTGGCGATGCTGACGGGGTTCATGCCCATGCCGCCCAAGTGGGCGCTTGGGTATCACCAGTGCCGGTTTTCGTATGCGCCTGCTGGGCGTGTGATGGAAGTGGCCCAGGAGTTCCGGGAGCGCGAGATTCCGTGCGATGTTATCTGGATGGACATCGACTACATGGATGGCTATCGCATCTTCACGTTTGATCCGGAAGGATTCCCTGACCCCGGCGCGCTGAGTGATGCGCTGCACGAGTTGGGGTTCCACGGTGTGTGGATGATTGATCCCGGCATCAAGGTGCTCGATGGGTGGGCGTTGCACGAAGAAGCAGCGAACCATGTGACCGTGATGCCAAGTGGCCTGCCCGCACATGGCAAGGTATGGCCGGGCACATGCACATTCCCCGACTTTACACGTGCGGAGACGCGTCGATGGTGGGCGGGGCTGTATCGCACAATGATCGACGCGGGCGTCGATGGCGTGTGGAACGACATGAACGAGCCGGCGGTGTTCGATCGCAAGAGCAAATCGCTCAGCCCATTTGCCCAGCATGAGGGGGACGGCGATTTGTCGGCGGGGCCGCATGCGCAATACCACAATGTCTACGGCATGCTCATGGCGCGTGCCACACGAAAGGGCGTGCTCGATGCGGCGCCCGAGGCGCGCCCCTTTGTGCTGACGCGCGCGAGCTACATTGGCGGGCAGCGCGACGCCGCGATGTGGACCGGCGACAATCGTGCGACGGAAGACGACCTGAAGTGGTCGATCTCCATGGCGCTCAACCTGGGGCTGTCCGGGCAGCCATTCGTCGGACCGGACATTGGCGGCTTCCTTGAGGATGGCACAGCTGATCTCTTTGCGCGATGGATGGGCGTGGGCACGCTGCTTCCCTTCGCGCGCGGGCATACCGACAAGAAGAGCATCGACAAGGAGCCGTGGGCCTTTGATGAGGAGACTGAGGCGGCGTGCAAGGCGGCAATCGAACGGCGCTATCGCCTGCTGCCTTACCTGTACACGCTGTTCCGCGAGGCGGCGAGCAGCGGTCTGCCAGTCGTGCGCCCCTTGTTCTTCGCGGACCCGACTGATCGCGCCCTCCGCCGCGAAGATCGGGCATTCCTGCTCGGGCGCGATGTGATCGTGACGCCCGAGGTTGAAGGCATCGACACTGATCCCCCGCCCAGGCCCAAGGGCATTTGGCGGCCAGTGCTCGTCATCGATGAGGACAACACCGCCCCACTGCCTGCGCTCGACCTGCGCGGCGGCGCGATCCTGCCCATCGGCCCGATCATGCAACACACCGCGGAGCGTCCTTTCGATGCGCTGACACTGGTCGTAGGCCTGGACGAGTCGGGCCATGCGCGCGGTGTGCTCTATGAGGATGATGGCGATGGCTTTGCGTATCGCGAAGGTCGTTTTCGCATCACGCGCTTCGATGCCAAGGCAACACGTGGCACGGTCGAAGTGACCGCGACAGTGGTTGACGGTTGGTTCACGCCAAAGTGGCACAAGGTTCGTGTGATTGTGCTCGATGAAGATGGCGAGGCGGTGGGTGATGAGACCGGCCCGTTGCCGATGCGCGTCGACATTGGCGGCTAGCGGGTCGGCTAGAATGCCTTTACACGGAGGACGATATGCCGATCTATGTCTACGAAGTGATCGACAAGGGTGGTGAGGGTACGGGCGAGGTGTTCGAGGTTGTGCAGTCGATGAGCGACGATGCGCTCACAAAGCACCCGGAGAGCGGCAAGCCCGTGCGGCGCGTGATTCAGCCGCCGAATATTGGCGGTAAGTGGTCGGACCGCGCGATGAGCCGCGTGGTGAACGATGACAGGAAGCTCGCGGCCGCAGGTCTCACGAAGTATGTCAAGACCGAGACGGGCAAGTATGAGAAAGCGGCGGGGTCCGGACCGGATCACATTGGGGCATGACCCTTCGCATCTTTGCACACGCTCGTCCTGCTGATGTTGCGCCGGACACATTTGCGGGCGCGACTGTTGTCGTCATCGATGTGCTTCGCGCGACCACCACGATTGCGACGGCCTTGGCGAACGGCGCGCGCGAGATCGTGGCCTGTGCGAGCATTGAGGAGGCCCGGGAAAGGGCCGTGCAGCTCCGAACCGCGCGACCTGAGGCCAACGTCATCACGGGAGGCGAGCGCAAGGGCATCAAGATCGAAGGGTTTGACATTGGCAATTCGCCTCGGGACTACACCCGCGATCGCGTTGCCGGGAAGACGATTGTCTTCACGACGACGAACGGCACAGTTGCGTTGCGTCATGCGGACCAAGCGGTGCGCGTTCTGGCGGGGGCGCTCGTGAACCGCGCCGCCATCGCGCGCGAGGTCGCCAATTGCACGGGCGATGTCCACCTCCTCTGCGCCAACACCGGCCGGAATCTCTCTTTCGACGACTGTATTACCGCGGGGGCGATCACCGACGGTGTGCTTGACCTGCAGCCAGATGCACAACTCAGCGACACCGCCCTGCTGTACCGCACGGCATGGCGCGGCATCGACGATCGGGACGTCGCCTTCCGAACCTGCAAGGCGGGGCAGAATCTGATCGACGTGGGGTTGGGCGATGACATCGCCGATTGCATCAGGCTCGACACGCTCAACGTCGTGGGCGAGATGCGAGCGGGCGTGGTGACGGCACACGCCGCTGCCTCGACTACAATCCCCGCATGACCGTTGTTCTGAATGGCAAACCGACCGACATCCCCGAAGGCGCCACCGTGCGACAGCTGCTCGTCGCGCGCGGGCTGGGCGACAAGCCCTGTGCCGTCGAGGTGAACCGTGCGCTCGTGCCGCGGCGGGCTCATGAAGAGCATGTGCTGCGCGAGGGCGACGCGGTCGAGGTCGTGACGCTGGTCGGCGGCGGGTAAGGAGAGAACCGTGAGCAGACTGCACAACCGCGCCGATAGTCACATTGAGCCGAAACGGATCGAAAGTGCTGAGCCAGGGCTTGCGCCATTGGTCATTGGCGATCGGCGGTTCGACAGTCGTTTGATTGTCGGGACGGGCAAGTATGCGGACTTCGACGTCATGCGCGAAGCGCTCGATGCGTCTGGCGCCGAAGTGGTCACGGTGGCGGTGCGGCGCGAGCGTTTGATCAACGAACGTGGTGAATCGTTGCTCGACCATCTCGATCTGTCTCGCTACACGATTCTGCCCAACACCGCCGGCTGCTTCAGCGCCGAGGACGCGATTCGCGTGGCGTTGCTCGGGCGCGATCTGCTCGAACAGCTTGGCAATCCCGGTGCGCAGTGGGTGAAGCTCGAAGTCCTGGGCGACAAGAAGACGCTGCTGCCTGACCCCGCGGCAACGATCGAGGCGACGAAGCGCCTCGTCAGTGAAGGCTTCGAAGTACTTGCCTATACAAGCGACGACCCGATCGCTGCGCTGCGCATCAAAGAAGTGGGAGCGACAAGCGTGATGCCGGCGGGTTCGCCGATCGGCTCTGGCCAGGGTGTGCTCAACGCAGGCAACATCTCGCTGTGCCTGGAGCTGCTCAAGGAGAACGACTCGGCCTTTCCCGTCATCGTCGATGCGGGGGTTGGGGCGGCTTCGGATGTAGCGCGGGCTATGGAGCTTGGCGCGGATGGTGTGCTGCTCAATACCGCGATCGCCCATGCGAAAGAGCCGGTGATGATGGCGCACGCGATGCGGAAGGCCTGCCAGGCTGGTCGTCAGAGTTATTTGGCGGGACGCATTCCCAGACGTCGCTACGCGTCAGCATCGTCACCATTTGACGGCGCGATCTCCCACATTCCGGGTGAGTAGCGCAAGCGGACGTTGATGGGCCGCCGATATTGCCATCGATGGCTCACATGCCCAAACCACTCGTGCTGTTCGTCTGCCCAGGCAATGGCTGTCGCAGTCCCATGGCTGAAGGCTTTGCCAAGTCGATCCTTGGCGACAGCATTCGCGCAGCGTCGGCAGGGCTCGACTTAAAGGAGCTCAATCAGCTTGCGGTGCGCGTGATGGCGGAGGTTGCCGTCGACATTGGCGAGCACCAGCCACGGACGATCGACTTTGCATTGCCGCCGGAAGACGAAGCCCCGGCGCTGGTGATCACGATGTGCAGCCAGGCGGCGGAAAGCTGCCCGCCACTGCCCGCGGAAACCGCATGTCACAACATCGAGATCGATGATCCTACGTCCTTGGCCGACGGTGCGGGCGCCATCACCGAAGATCAGGTGATGCCCTATTACCATCAGGTGCGCGACAAGATCGCGGCGTTCATCGAGAATGACCTGCCGGGCCTTCTCGAGAAGCTGGTCACGGATGTGAAGGACCAGGGCGGCAGCAGCAAGGCTGCGTAGCCCACACGGACTCCGCAATAGCGGAGATGACGCACGTAGCAGGTACGCCCGCGCTTACGCTTGAGGCTGGCATCACGCTGGCCTGAGACCCCGGTGCAGCATCTGCACGCGCTCTGCCTGCTGCTTGCGGACCGTTTCGAGCACGAGTCGCGGAATCCGCCAAGCGGCTTGCTCCTCGGTGACGTTCGAACAGTGCTCGGCGAGGCACTGGTAGAGCATCTTGAATGCGTCGCGTGGCTGGGCCATCTGGTCGAGAGCGTCAACAAGGTCCTGGCGGGTGACGGCTTCGTCGAAGAGGTCCGTCAATGCGGGGCCGGGCTCCTTGACGTCGTTGTGCAAACACGCGCGCAGGCGCGCATTGCACAGGTCATAGAGCATGGCGCCCGACCAGGCGAGGCGTTCGACGAGGGACTGCTTGTCGAGGCGAGCTTCCTGGAAGAACGAAGCCGACTCGCGCATCAATTCGTGGCGCAGTTCGATCGGCAAGAGCATCTTCACGCCAAGCCCTTCGACCTGCAGCAGGGTATTGCTGAAAAGAGGCCAGATGACCGCGCGCATGCGGGCGGCATCGCCCACGAGTAGCGCCGGCTCATCCACGCGATCGATGATCACGATCATGCCCTTGCAACCAACGGCGCGGAGGATGTCCAGGAAGCGGCGCAGCAGATCAAGGCGAATCTCAGGCTCGCTACTGAAAGGCAAGGATTCTGGTTGACGCGCGCTGCTGGGCACGAGGGCGAGGGAGTGCGAAAGCGCCCGCCCGCGCTTGGGCGTCACCCGCAACTGCTTGCTGAGCTTGCGCGCGGTGCGCGCCATGAGCGTGCGATCAACCGCGATGCACTTGATCAGCACGAGCCCCCAAAGGCCCAGCAGGGCATAGAGGCCATACAGCCAATAGTCGACATTGCCTGGGCGGCCCATGTAGATGAATGTCGCCACTAGTGCCGCCGCCGGCAGCCAGCCGAACCACACGCCGAGCCAGAAGAGGAACCCGATGCCGTTACGCGGTCCGCGCGCGCGTCTTCGTATTGCGGCCATGCGCTGGCGCTCGCCGCCCGAACGGTCGTACAGCGCCGCGAGCAGCATGACATCGCTTCGGGTCCGAACATCACCCCAGCGCAAGCGCCGGGCTGTGTCGCTTGACAACCCATGGGCCGGTGAACCAACGCCCAGGATTGCGTCGCAGAGTTGCGACACGCCGCCATGCAGAATCGCATCGATGTGATCGGACAACCGAAACTTGCTGAGCTTCTTGACGATGCTCTTGTCATCCATGCCTGGCTCGATGCCGACAGCGTGCGAAAACCGATCCAGTACGCCATTCAAGTCGTCCAGGCGCACGACAAAAAGGCGTTCACCATCATCGGCATCTGCATTGTGCTTTTCGATGCGCCCTTCAAGCTGCATGCGCATTGCCGTCTTGCCCGCGCCCTTCTCACCGAACACCACGCCCGAGGCGGGGCGATGCAGGTCGCCTGCGAGTTTCTCAATATCCGGGTGAGCCATGGGGCCCGCCGAGAGGCGCGCAAAGACCGGATCGTGTCGCGCTTCTTCGGCGCGAAACGGATGCTCCTTCAAGCCCCAGTGTTCGAGAAAGCTCGTGACGTTCATGCGTTCCCCGGACCAAGCGATATCGGGACCTTGGGCGCACCATGGGCCCACTTGTTTGTCGACCTTTCGAGGGTGGGCTTGCACGAAAACTCGGACGTTTGAGTAGAGGAACGGCGCCATACCCGCCTCCTCCCCCGATCCGTCCACCCTCTCCCCGGGGAGGGGCAGGTCAGTGGGCCACGCGCTCGCCCAGCATGTCTGCGATCGCTTCCACCATTTCGTCCTTCTTCTGGGCGGTCTTGGCTTCGAGGTTGAGCCGCAGCAATGGCTCGGTGTTGCTCTTGCGGACGTTGCACCACCAGCCCTCGGTGTTGAAGCAGTCGACGGTGACACCGTCCAGCTCATCGATCTTGCCCCGCGCGGCGTACTCGGCTTTCAAGTCGGCGAGCGTCGCCTCCTTGTCCTCATTCTCGAAATTGATCTCGCCCGACTGCGCGTAGCGTGCGATGGGCTTGATCAACTGGCTCATTGTCGTTGTGCTGCCAACACCGCGTTCTGCGGCTACGGTCAGCAAGGTCGCCATTGCAATGGCGCCTGAGTCGGCATTGAAGTTGTCACGGAAATAAAAGTGCCCAGACAGCTCGCCGCCAAACACGCCCTGGTGCTCCGCGAGTGCTGCCTTCATAAAGACGTGGCCAACGCGGCCCTTCACGGGTTTGCCACCACCCTTGATGATGTCTTCTTCAAGGGCCTTGCTGGACCGAAGGTCATACACGATCGCGCTGCCCTTGTTGCGCTCCAAGAACCATGCCGCCAGAAGAGCAGTCAGATGATCACATCCAACGATGCCGCCCCGCTCATCGACGACCATGAGCCGATCGGCATCGCCGTCAAAGCAAATGCCAAAGTCACACTGCTCTTTGACGACAAGGGCCTGCAAATCCTTCAGGTTCGCTGCGACGAGCGGATTGGGTTCATGCACAAACTCGCCCTTGGAATTGTCGAAATACAGCGGCACGACCTCCAGCCCAGGCACGTTGTCGCCAGTCTTGCCGAACACCTTCGGCACCATGGTGCCCGCCATGCCATTCGACGCGTCGATCGCAACGCGCAGCTTCTTGCCGCTTGTATCGCAGAATTGAAGCACATGCTCGCGATAGGCATCCCACAGGTCGCGCTGCTCGTAGCGCTTCTCGCCCGATCCCTTTGTGCGCACATCGACCAATGCACCGGCCTTGCGAATCACTTCGAGGCCCGTGCCTTCGCCCACTGGCTTGGCCTTCCGGCGGGAGACCTTGAACCCGTTGTATTGCGGCGGATTGTGCGACGCGGTCACCTGCACGCCACCCGCACAATCCAGATGGTTGATCGCGAAATACACAAAGGGCGTATCGACCAAACCTACGTCGATAACGGTCGCCCCCCCATCCATCATGCCTTGTGTCAGCGCATCGCGCAGCGAGGGGCTGCTCTTGCGCATGTCATGCCCAACGACAATGCTCTTCATCATGGGCGTTGTCTGCCCCGCGGCCGCCGCGTCATTCAGCAGAAACTCCGCACAGCCATAACCGATCTGCCACGCCATACTCTCATTGAGCGGATCGGGATAGGTGCTTCGGATGTCATACGCCTTGAAGACCTTGCCAAGCATGTATACGCCTCCTGGAGATTGTCGAACAGGATACCGCGCCGGAGCATTCGCCTACCGAGCCACCAATGCCCGCACACCTTCGGGCAACACATCGAGAAACAGTCGGCCGTATCGCGTAGTGACAATCCGCTTGTCGAGTACGACGACGCGTCCGTGATCGGTGGTGCTCCGAATGAGCCGACCAAATCCCTGCTTGAACCGCATGACTGCCCGCGGCACCGACTCCTGCATGAACGGATTGCCGCCGCGCTCCTTGATCAACTCCATGCGCGCCTCGACGACTGGGCGATCGGGCGGATCGAACGGCAGCTTTGTGATGACCACGTTGCGCAAGCCCCGCCCGCGCACATCGACACCTTGCCAGAAACTTGTCGTCCCGAAGAGCACTGCCCGCTCATTGGTGCGAAAGCCATCGAGAATCGCGGAGCGCGACCCGTCGCGCCCTTGCACCCACAAGGGGTGCCCGCGCGTCTCCAACGCCTGGGCCAGTGCATCGGCTGCGCGATACATGCTCGCGAACGACGTGAACAGTACGAACGCCCCGCCGTCGGTGGCGTCCACATGCTGCAACATGCGATCATTGGCCGCCTTGTTGAACTCGGGCGAGGCGGGCTCCGGCAAATCAGCCTCGATAAACAGTTCAACCGCCTGGGCGTAGTCGAACGGACTGCCGAGCGCCATCGCCCGGGCACCATCGCAACCAAGGCGACCGATCATATAGCCAAAGCCGGTAGCGCTATCGGCGCCCTCCTGCGTATCAATCGTCTCTGTCCCGGCGCCCTTCAAGCTCAACGTTGCGCTGGTCAGCACCACACTGAATGGCTGCCCAAACAGCTGATCCTCTAGAATCGGCGCCACATCAATCGGACAGCACGCAAGCGACGCACGCACGCGATGGCGCGATCGGTTGGCCTCCGCCCAATACACACAACCCTCCAACTGCTGCTCGCACAACGCCTCCGCCTCATCCGCGATCGCTGCGGCCCGCTCGGCGTAGGAATTCAGCTCATGTCGATCCTCATCATTGGTCAATGTGTCTCGCAGCTGCTTGAGCGCAAGGGCCAAGGCACCGAACGGTTCGGTCAACACATTCTCAATCATCCGCGGCTCGCGCAGCCGGCGCGTTGTGCCTGCGTCTGTGCCGGCAAGTCCGGGCGATCCGTCACGCGCAAGCGCGCGATCGCACACCTGCTCAAAGAAGTGATCTGTCGCGCGCACTGCTGCCACCACGCGCGCGATGCAGCGTTCGTGTGCGCCTGACTCGCCCGCCGCCATGCGCAGTGTCGCCAGAAAGCCCTTTGGGGCGCCGCGCGATCGCGTACTGAACAGCCGCGACAGCAAGAATCGAACGCGCCCCTCCGAGAGCAACAGCCCGAAGTGATCCCCCGCAACATCCTCGATGTTGTGTGCTTCATCCAGGATGACATGCTGGTAGTCAGGCAGGAACCCCCTGTCTGCGGCTCGCATCGCAAGATCCGAAAAGAACACTGCATGGTTGCAGATGAGCAGATCCGCCCGTTGCATGCGCCGACGCGCCTGCTGATAGAAGCACACCTCGTAGTTCTTGCACTTGCGCCCCATGCAGTTGCTCGCGTCGGACTGCACCAAATCCCACACGGTCGGGCGCTCCAATTGCGGCAGCGTGCTTAACGTGCCATCCTTCGTCGAGTATGCCCAGTCTTCAATCGTGTGCAGTGAGCGACGATCGGCCGCGTCCGGCACAAGCGATTGCTGCTTCGCAGACGCCAGTGCAAGTCGACGAACACTCATGTAGTTCCCGCGCCCCTTGACCAGCTCCGCCTTGAATGGGTCATCTTGCCCGGTTGCCTCTGCAAACACTCGGCGCATGACGGGAATGTCTTTCTCGAGCAGCTGTTCTTGCAAGGCGATCGTATTCGTCGCAATGACGACACGCTCTTGTTTCTCGATGATGCGAGCGATCGTCGGCACGAGGTACGCGAAGCTCTTTCCGACCCCGGTTCCCGCTTCGACGAGGAGTGTCGACCGCGCGTCAAGAGCGCGCGCAATTGCTCCAGCCATCTCTAGCTGTTGGGGCCGCGACTCAAAGCCATCGCCCATCGCGCGTGCGATCGCCCCGCCATCGCCAAGCATCGCACTCGCGGACAAGTCGGCCATGGGCGAATCCTACGCTTCCTGGTCCGCGCCTACTTCAACGGCGACCGAGCCGGATCGCCGGCGCGCCTTGGATACATCCGAGGCGTCCGCCTCGCTTTCTCCAGCACAACGATCTTGCCCGTGGGCGTGTCCACCGTGCCCGCATGCACTGCGTGCAATAAATGCAGCGCCTGCTTTGCCTCGGCCAACTCCTCCGCGGCCTTCTCACCTTTGACAAGCAGGATGCGGCCGCCGGGCACGACCTCTTCCTCCGGGTTCTTGGGCTCACTCGGCGCCTTCGCCAACGGCACGGTTAACTCACTGGCGACGGCAACGCGCCCGAGTGCTCGTGCGGTCACGAGGTCATAATGTTCGCGCTGGGATCGATCATGCGCCAGGTCCTCCACGCGCTCGCTCAACACACGCACGTTGGGCAAGTTCAACTCACCAACCACGTGCAGCAAGAATCGCCCCTTCTTGTTCGTCGATTCAATGAGCGTCACATTCATCCGCGGCGTCACAATCGCAAGCGGAATACCCGGCACGCCGCCACCACTGCCCACGTCCGCCAATTCAATGCGCTTGCCACCGGCTTGGTCGATTGCCTCCTGCACGAGCGGCAACAGTGTGAGGCCATCGAAGATGTGCTTCTCCCACGCCGCGTCCGGCTCACGAATCGCAGTCAGATTGACGACGTCGTTGCCCGCAAGCAGCAGCGCCAGAAAGCGCCCGAGCAGGTTGAGTTCATTGGCCTCGAAGGAGATTCCATATGCCTCGCAATGTGCGAGAAAGCTCGGAGGAGGCGGTAGCGGCGCAAGGCCACCTGGAAACACAATCGGCCCAGTGCGCTTGCGAAACGTTTCACTCATGCGAACTCGAAGCTGGGTCGCCACAGGTATTCAGGCCGGCGCAGGGCGACATTCACAATCAGCCCGACCATGACAAACGCGATGAGCAGGCTCGAACCGCCATAGCTCACGAAGGGCAGTGTAATGCCTGTGATGGGCAAGAGTCCGATGGTCATGCCCATGTTAATGGTCGCCTGCATAAGCACCATTGTGCCGAGCCCGACAGCCAGCAGGCGCGCAAAGGGATGCGTCGCCACCGCCGCGACCACCATCGCCCCCCAGAACCACGCGATGTACAGCCCGGCAACGACCAGTGCACCAACCAACCCAAAACGATTCACAATCACCGCGAAGATCATGTCGTTTTGCTTCTCAGGCACGCGCGAGAACTCAATGAGCGCTCGGCTCTTGTGCTCTTCATGACCGAACATGCCGCCTGAGCCCGCAAGCATCTGCGCCTGATTGCCCTGGAACCCGCGCGACTGCAGATGCCGCTCATCGCCCTGGTGCTGCTCGATCACCGCGAGGATGCGATTGACCTGGTGCGGCCGCAGCAGTGGATAGCGATCATGTTTCGCTTGCGACAGTGAGACGACGACGATCAGCACCGCAAACACGGCGCCGAGTGCAACGGTGCCAAAAAGATGCGCCAGACGGGCGCCTGCTGCGATCAGCATGGCCAGGAGCACCGGCAAGAACAGCAGACTGGTTCCCAAGTCGGGTTCCACCAAGATCAGAACCATTGGCACGATTGCAATCAACGCTGGCGGCGCGAGGCCAAACAGTTTCCGATGGCCTTCGCGGTAGCGCAGGTACGCCGCGATGGCAATCACAAACGACACCTTGGCAAGCTCACTGGGCTGAAAGTCAAGCAGCCCGAAGTTGATCCAGCGCCGGGCGCCGTTGCGTGGTGTCACAATGACGTCGGGCACGAACGGGATCAGTACGAACACCAACATGGCAATCGTCACGGCAGCAATCATCCAACTCATTCGGGCGACGTACTTGAAGTGCACGAGCGCCGCAATCAGGCCGCAGCACAGGCCCATCCCGATGAACATCACTTGCCGTTGCACGAGGCGCGCGGCATTCAGCGGTCCGGCGTATCCGTCAATTCCGCCACTCAGCGAGATGCCGTAGAGACCGATCGCAGCAAGCCCGAGTGATGCAAGCAGGACAATCCAGCCTGCGTTCGCCCAACGAATGCGTCCCGCCACCGATGCGCGCACGCGCCCCTCGGGCCGACGCTTCAAATCCACCTGCGGCGCGGCGGCGATTGCGTCGAGCATGTCTGCGCCGCGACTCACAGATACCCTTCGCGCTGCAACATGCGAATGATCTGTTCGGCAATCGGCCCCGACACGCGACCGCCCGAGCCGCCATACTCGACCATCACTGCAATCGCGTACTTTAGTTCATGCGTGTTCGGTCCCACCAAGCACACACACCATGCATGATCACCCCGCCGCAACACTTCCTTCGTATTGGGATCAACAATCGGGCTCGCGGTTGCGGTGCCAGTCTTGCCAATGATCGTGAGCCCCTCGACCTTGCAGATCGGCACGACCTCCTCGCCATACCGCATTACATGCCCTGTCCCCCACGGCTCTTCGAACGCGCACCGCAATCCCTCCAGCGCTTCATCCACCGCGCTCTGGTCAAGCTCAAGATCTTCCGCCCTCGGCGTCTGATCGCGATCAAGCCGCGGCGCAAGGCGCACACCCCGCCGCGCAATCGTCGCAAGCGAATCCGCTGCGTGCAACGGCGTCCAACTCACCGGCCCCTGTCCGATGCCCATCTGAATCGCATCGCCCGTGCCTGGCGTCGACCCATCGAACATCTTGGCTACGCTGCCGTCCCATTCGCCACCGATTCCCAAGTTCAGTGGCTGTCCGACGCCAAACCGCTCGTACCACAGCTTGAGTCCATCCACGCCAAGCTGCTTGCCGCAGGTATAGAAATAGATATTGCACGATGCACCGATCGCCTCCGCCCCACTCAGCGCATGTCCGAACATCTGTGAGTGCGTCGCAAAGCCGTTGTAGTCGCGGAAGATCCAACACCGCAACATGTTCGGCGCATTGGGCAGGAAGTGCCCATTGCACTCAATGTGATCCTCCATGTGCATCGCGCCGGACGTGATCGCCGAGCACAACACGAGCGGCTTCACAATCGACCCGGGCTGACATTGCGACCCGCACGCGCGGTTGTAGAACGGCCGCGCAATCGGATCACCAAACACCCACTCGGGCCGCTTCGCCAGGTCTTCCCGCGAGAAACTCGGTGTCGACACCATCGCCAGAATCCCGCCCGTATCGATATCAAGCACCACCGCCGCCGCCGACAGCGCCGTGCCATCCTCCAACGGGAAGGGCGACGGGTTCTCCTCCGTCGCTGCCGCATGATGCCACGGCTGCACCATCGTCAACCCCAGCGCCGGATTCAACAGCGCCTGCACCTCCGCCTGCAACTGCGCATCAATCGTCAACGTCACATCGCGCCCAGCCGCAAACGCCTCGCGCTCAACCTCGCCCGTCTCCAAGCTCTCTCGCTCATACCCGCGCAAGCCGCGCAGCACATCCTCGCGCGAACTCTCAAACCCCGCGCCGCCGACGCGATCGCCCTCCTGGTAATACCCGCGATCAAGCTCGCCCGTCGCGACGTCATGCATCGGGCGGCGCTCGGTATCCAGCGGCTGCCCTTCGCCGACACGATCCAACTCGCGCATCCACCCGACAATGCCCGTTGCCACACCGCGCGCTTCCACAGCAATCGTCCGCTCCTGCCGCAACGGCGGCGGAAACGTCGACAAATCTACATCAACCGTCTGCGTCTCAAGCGGATAGCCGCGCACACCCGTCGCGCGCACCTCAAGCCCCGGATACCGCTGGGCGAGTCGGCGCACCTCAAACGCGACATCTTCATCAACACCACTTGCAATCGCGTGCGCCATCGTCTGTTCGCGGATCGGCTTCGACACATCTGCAAGTTCGACATCCGCATCTTCGCCATCGCGCGACAACTCTTCCTCGCGCTCCTCGCGCCACAACTGCCACAAATACTCCGCCATCGATTGCACGCGCCGCTTCACCTCGTTCTTGCGATCCTCAAGCTCCGCCAGCGGCGTGTCCAGCGCCACCGCAAGCTCGCTCCACATCGCAAGCAGCTCCGCCTCATACTCCGGCAAGTATTGATCAACCAGCGCCCGCCGATCCGCACGCCCGAGCTTGGGCCACTCCGAACGATTCTCGCGCCGCGCACGCCGGGTCGCCTCGCGCTCCGCCCAATCACCCGTGATGACCGCATAGTCGACCATCACGTCAAACGCCGCCTCATCCTGCGCAAGCACGCGGCCCTTGCGATCAAGAATCCGCCCGCGCGTCGTGGGCATCCACCGCTCGACAAACAACCGCCGCTCCGCCGCATCAAGCCAACTCGCCCCCTCGAGCACCGTCACGCGCGACGCCTGTAGCGCAATCGCCACAAACGCAACGATCGCCCCCGCCGCCAGCAGCACAAGCCGACGATGAAACATGCCGACGCGCGGCGTCGTCTTCGGAAGCCGAGATGAAGTGTTGTTTGAACTCGATCGCGCCAACGTGGGCCTCCTTGCCCTGGCGTCCGGGTGGCCGGGGTTGCTCGCCAACCCCGGGTCTGGGTGGCCCGATCCCGACATGTCGGGACCGGGTGTGTCCGGTCCGGGTGCCGTGGTCTGAGGCCCCGGTTCTGCGGGGCTGAAGGCCACGTTCCCATCCTGTGCGACGCCCTCCACGCCGCGTTGATGCACATGATACCGCCGCTCCGACTCCCCCTCCCTCGGGGAGGGGGCTGGGGGGGATCGCATAGGATTGACCCATCAAGAAGCGAGTAGCCGATCCAAGGTCTAAAGGAGCTACGAAGATGCGCTTCACCTTCGCAATGTCGATGCTGCTGAGTTCCGCGCTCGCTGCAACCGCATCCGCTGAAGAGGTAGTTTGGATCACTCCAGGCGGCGGCGAGTTCGCCGACCCAACGAACTGGAGCACCGGAGTCGTCCCCGGTCCCGCGGACGTCGCGGTTTTTGGTCGGTTGCCAGAGACCGCAGATGGCCTCACGGTCGGCATGGGTGCTCGTCACACACTGCAAGGGCTGCAGATCGAGGCCGGGGTAGTCACTCTGGTTGCGCACGCCTTGGGCGCTTCTGTTACGACAAGTACATGCACGATTCGAGGAAGCAGTTCGCCGTACACAGAACCGCCTCCGGTGCTGCACCTTGATCATTGCAATCTGGCAATCAGTGGCACACTCAATGCAGAGGGGAGCCTCTGGCTTCAGGGCGCAACGCTTGGCACTCACGGTATCGCCCCGTTGGAGTTGCGTGGAGGCGCAACGATCGAAGATGAGTCCGAGTGGTTTCACAGCGGAAGTAGCATTACAGTCATCGATGGCCGCGCGCTTATTGATGCAAGTTCTGTCCTGCACATTGCCCCAGGGTGCAACTTGAGGGTCGGTCCACCGACCCGAACTAATATCCCCTCGCTTGCCGTCCACGGACGGCTCGAGGCGGAAGGAACAGGGCTCATCACAATCGCCGTATCGTCGGCATTGACGGTCATTGGTCGCTTGGAAGCACCCGAAAGATCAATTCAGGTTGGCTCGCACCCTGTTTCAGACCAGGAACGCACGGCGACTTTCGACGTTTCGGGTAGCGCATGGGTCAACGATCTTCGTCTCTCTGAGTTCTCGGAGCCGACGCTAGGTGTTGCTCACGCCAGAGTGCGCGTGACGGGCGGCTCATTACAAGTGGATGACACCGTCGCCGTCGATACCGTTGGCGCCGAAATGACGATTTCCGACTCAGGCTCAGTGATGGTTGGCAATATCGAGCCGCTCCCGGACACTCTTGCCATTGCGAGCAGCGTGACGGGCGACTTACAGCTCCACGCGAATCTCTTCGTTGGCCCTGGCGCCACAATCGAGTTTGGCAAGATCGCGAATCTTGGAAGCAACGACTTCCCAGTTCACTATGTCGGAGGCACCATCACAGCCGTACCCGGCAGTCTTGTGGCAATCTGGCCAGGGAATAAGCTTCAAGCGTCTGGAGCCGCCGAGGTAAATGGCACTTTAGATCTAAGCCGTGGTGAGTGGAGGCAACCGACGCAGAGTACTCGGTGGCGGGCCCTCCGTGCTGTCCCACTCGTGGGCGAACCTGACGTCATTTCACCAGACATTCCCGGTCTCGTTCCGAAGTACTACCGCCGCGAAGCTACTTTGATGGTTGCCTTCAATCCGGCATTGGAAGGAGACGTCAATTCGGACGGCGTCGTCGACACAGATGACCTTGCCCGCCTCTTGAACGGTTTTGGGCTCTTCGACAAAGTTTGGTGTGATTTCGATGCTGATGACTTCATCGATTTGGACGATCTCATGATTATCTTGTTCAACTTTGGGCAAACAGCCGAACCCTAACGCCCCTTCTCCCTTGCAATCTCCGCATACGCATTGTGATTGTGGATCGACTCGTAGTTCTCGCTCGTGATCCGGTACTTGATGATCCGTTCATCTTTGTCCAGCCGCACCGCAAGGTCGCGCACCGTATCCTCGACAAACTTCGGATTATCAAACGCGGCCTCAGTCACGAACTTCTCATCCGCACGCTTGAGCACCGGATACACCGGGCTGCTCGCCACGCTCTCGAGAATCTCGACCATCTCCTCGATCCAGATCGACTCGCGCGTCCACACCTGAGCCTCGATATCACAGCGCTGATTGTGCGCGCCGTACGCTGAGATCTCTTTCGAACACGGGCACAGGCTCGTCGCCGGCGCGCGCACCGTCATGCTCATCTCAACGCCCTGCGCCGTGGCCGTCACTTCAAAGCCCGCTTCGCAATCAAGTAAGCCCACCGTCTTCGTCACGGGCGCGCGCTTCGTGATGAAGTAGGGAAAGCGAATCTCCAGATGCGCCTCTGCCGCGCCGAGCCGCTGGCGGACCTCTTCAGCAATCGCCGCCACTTCGTCAGGCCGCAGCGCATCCTTATGCTCGCCGAGCACCTCCATGAAGCGGCTCATATGCGTGCCCTTTTGATGATGCGGCAGGCTCACATACATGCTGATCGTCGCGACCGTCGCCACCTCGCCGCCCTCGGGCGTACGGAGCTTGAAGGGGTGCTTGACGTCCTTCACGCCCACCTTGTCGATCGCGACCCGGCGGTCGTCAGGCGTGGCTTGGACATCAGGAATCGCAGTCTGTGCAGGGTGCTGAGCGGTTGTCATGGCCCAACCCTAGGCCCCGCCGCCCGCCGCTGCCACCTTCGACCGGTCGGCATGACCATGCTCGTGCCGCTCCACGACGCTCGAGGCCCAGGCTTCGCCCATGGGCACGCCGATCAGCAGCCCCGCCGCCCAGTCAAAGGGCGCCAGATACGCCAGTGGGAACATCTTCCCGGCGTACATCACTACCCGCAGCTCGCCACCCGCCATCACGTTCGCCACGATCGGCCCGGCGAACGCGAGCACGACGCCGCCCAGGAACAGCGCCCAGGTCGGGGTGTTGTGCGCAA
This sequence comes from Phycisphaerales bacterium, assembly GCA_020427635.1. Taxonomy (GTDB): domain Bacteria; phylum Planctomycetota; class Phycisphaerae; order Phycisphaerales; family UBA1924; genus JAGQOH01. Next base: position 16,556 of record JAGQOH010000028.1, on the reverse strand, counting down.
CCGTGCGCGCGGCGGCTGCACCGGCAATGCCCGCGGCGATTGTTGCAGCGATGTCTTGGCCAAAGAGGCCACTCCGCGCCACGATCATGCCGACCAGGCCACCAACCGCCACCATCACCACTGCGCCGAGACCGATGGCTTTGATGTCCGACTTTGCACTTCCATCCGGGTGGCCAGACTTGCTTGCCCAGTCGGGTTTGCTGCGCGTCACGAACCACGCAATCGCCAGCACGCCCGCGCCAGCGAGGGCGCCTTCGATCGCCAGCTTCATCATCGTGCCGCTCGTCGCACTCTCACGGACGATCAGCTCCGGCCGCCCAAACTGCCGCGCCGACCACAGCAGCACCATCCCCGCGCTTGCCAACGCCATCCGAACCCCAGCCAGCGGCTTGGCCACCACCGCGAGCAACCCCGCAAGGAGCAGCCCCACCGCCGCCATGACCAGCCCAGTCACCGGCGCCGCGCTCGTCAGCGCCGTCGTGTCGGCCGCGCCCTCGGGCGATCGCACCGCCGCGGCTGCCAACCCGGCGAGCGGCCCAACCGCAAGCAGGGCCACCGCAGAGACAGTCCAGTTGACGACGATCGTTCGCGTGGCGTTGTCCATGGGGGGAGTGTAGTGAGTTGACCTTTTGGGGCCGAACGTGCCGCCCCTGGTTGCAGCGCCATCCACTTTTCGCTGGCAAACGCCAAGCCTCCAGGTAGCATTTTGCTCGCCGATCAATGGCACAAGCCCCGGCCACACAGGAGACATGAGATGAAGATGTTCCGCTCGTTCTTTGCTATCACCTTGCTCGCCGCGCTCGCGGTTCCCGCCGCGAACGCCGTCCCCGCCGGCAGCGCCATCACCTATCAAGGCAAACTTAAATCCAGCGGCTTGCCAGTCAACACCTCAATCCCCATGAGCTTCTCGCTCTGGGACCAGGAAGCGGGCGGCGCCCAGATCGGCGGAACCGCCACCTTCCCAAGCGTCCCCGTCACCAACGGCGTCTTCACCGTCGTCCTCAACTTCGGCGACACAGTCTTCAATGGCGAAGTCCGCTGGCTGCAGATCGTCGTCGATGGCGAAACCCTCGCCCCCCGCCAAGCGCTCACCGCCGCCCCCTACGCCAGCCTCGCACTCGAGCCCTGGAAGCTCAACGGCACAACCACCTACTACAACGGCGGCAACGTCGGCGTTGGTGCAACAGCCCCCGCAGCAAAGCTCGAAGTTCTCGGCGGAGTCGCTGCAACCTCGCAAAATCTCACCCACCACCAGGGCGCGCACCTCGAATGGAACAAGGCGGGCGGCGACGGCGCCACGTGGCTCCTCAACCAGAAAGGTCTCGGCTCGGGCGGCATCATCTTTGGCGAAGTCACCACCGCCAACGCCATCACCGAACGCATGCGCATCGCTGCCAACGGCCGCCTGGGCATCGGCACCACCGCCCCGTCAGCGCAATTGCACACCACCGAAATCATGCAGTCCGACGTCGGCCTGCGCTTTGGCGACCCGGGCATGAACTCCGACCTCATGTATATCGCACGAGTGAACCCCTCCAACGACCACTCCCAGCTCTACATCGGGCTGGGCGACAACCCGGGCCAAGCACCAAACCCCGGCGATGAACTCATCATCGATGCGGGCGGCAGCGCCCAGTTCATCTTCCGCTCCAATGGCGATGCATACAAGACCGGCTTCCCCGCCTGGGGCACGATCTCCGACGAACTCGCCAAGCACGACATCGAATCGCTCACCAACACAGGCGTGCTCGATCGCTTGCTCAAACTCAAGGGCCGCACCTTCTTCTACAACGAACCCGACCAGCCCGGCGCCGCCCCCGGCAAACGCACCGGCTTCGTCGCGCAGGAAGTCGAACCCGTCTTCCCCGAATGGGTCGGCTCCACCACAGGCGACATGAAAACCCTCGGCATCTCCGGCTTCGAAGCCCTCACTGTCGAAGCCCTGCGCGACCTCCGCAACGAGAAGGACGCCCAAATTGCCGCACTCGAGAAAGAGAACACCGACCTCCGCGCGCGCCTCGACGCGCTGGAGAAGTTGGTGGGGTGGGTGGTTGGGGAGAAAGCGAAGGAGTAGCTCATCCGGGTGGCCCGACTTGCTTGCCAAGTCGGGTGTGCGAGATTGGGTGGCCGGGGCTGCTCGCAACCCTGGGTGTTCGCACTGCTCACCGCCGCCGCCCCTCGGTATAACGATGAGTCCACGCCGCAACCTCGGGAGCTACCAATGAGACGAAAGAAGAACAAAGAAGGCGCGAAGGGCTACATCTCGATCTTCCTGCGCAATGCGCGGCAGGAAGTCGATCGGATCCTGGACGAGCTATGCGAGAGCAAAGAGGACACTGAGGACATCCTGTTTGGTCGGCTGTCCGAGGCAATGCAGTTGCTTGCAAAATGTTGGCACCTCCGCGAAATCTCGGACGAGGATTTCGATGCATTGTCCCACGACGACATCGTCTGGCTTCGCCACTCCATCCCAGACCTCGCCCTTGGCTCAGAGCCATTCCGGATCGTTCCCAAATACGCGGAGATCGGTCATACCGAAACCCGGTGACCTCGCGTGTGCCGTGGTTGCCTTGGGCAACCACGCGCTTGCACTTGCCAGCACAATCTGTGATCTCAACCGCTCTTGAGGTCGCACTCTGCGACCTCAAACACGACCCCGTCGCTCGCACTCGGGGCTTGCCAAGCCCTCCCTTCGTCCCTGCGTGCTTTCGTGCCGCCGTGCTTGTAACCTCCCCCCGTGCCCCACCGCACCCCCCAACCCGCCGCGTCCGCCGCGTTGCCAATCACCGGCGCCGCACTCTCCCCCTGGGAAGTCGAAGACGTCGCCCTGCGCGCACGTCCCGTCGAACTGACAGATGTTGCGCTCGCCAAAGTGCGCGCATCCCAAGCCGCACTCGCCAAAGCGATGGCAGGCGGCCGCGCGATCTACGGCGTCAACACCGGCTTTGGCTCTTACGCCGACACCGCCATCGCACCCGACAAACTCGGCGAACTGCAACGCAACCTCCTGCGCTCGCACGCCGCGGGTGTTGGCGAACCCTTACCGACCCACACCGTTCGCGCCATGATGCTCCTGCAACTTGCATCGCTCGTGCGCGGGCATTCCGCCGTGCGTGCCGAGATTCCCCAAACCATCGCCGCGCTACTCAATGCCAACACCACCCCCATCGTGCCGGAAGTTGGCTCCGTCGGCGCATCGGGCGATCTTGCGCCGCTCGCGCACGCCGCGCTTGTCCTCATTGGCGAAGGCGAAGCGCTCCACGATGGCAAGCGCATCGACGGCGCCAAGGCCCTCAAGCTCGCAAAGCTCAAACCACTCGAACTCGGCCCGAAGGAAGCCCTCGCCCTCATCAACGGCACGCATCTCATGGCCGCCCAGGCCGCCCTTGCCACGCCGCGCGTGCGCCGGCTGTTCGACGCCGCCCTGTGCGCATGCGCGATGTCGATGGAAGCCATCCGCGGCTCAGCATCCTTCCTCGACGCACGTGTGCACGATGCGCGCGCACAACGCGGCCAACAGCGCGTGGCCGCCCGTCTGCGCACCATGCTCACCGGCTCAACCATCCTCACCTCCCACGCGCTCGACGACCCGCGCGTGCAGGATCCCTATTCCTTCCGCTGCGCCCCGCAAGTGCTCGGCGGCGCACTCGACCTCATCGAATCCTGCTTCACGATCTTCGAACGTGAACTGTCGGCCGTCACAGACAATCCGCTCGTCTTCGACGATGCCCCGCACACGGTTTCTGCGGGCAACTTCCACGGCGCACCGCTTGCGATGCATCTGGATGCGCTCACCATCGCGCTGTCGCACATTGCCAACATCGCCGAACGCCGCATCTACATCATGCTCGAGGCGCGAGACAAATTCGTCATGCCGACCAAGAAGGGCAAGACGCCCTACGCCCCACACATGACACGCACGCCGGGACTGCAGTCCGGTTACATGATCGTGCAGTACGTCGCGGCTGCATGTTGCAACGAGATTGCGCTACTCGCGGCGCCCGCCTCCGTCATCAACATTCCCACGTCGGCGGGCATGGAAGACATCAATAGTTTTGGTCCGCGCGCTGCCGCCAAGGCGAGGCGCGCCATCGACCTCACCGAGCGCGTTGTCGCGATGGAACTGCTCTGCGCCGCGGAAGGCATGGAGTACGCCCACGACGAGGGGCTCCACTCGGGCGAGTATGTCGAGCGCACGCACCAGGTCGTCCGTGCCGTCGCCCCGCGTCTCGATGCGGACCGCACCCCCCACCCCGATGTCGAAGCCCTGGCGGGCCTGATCCGTGCTGGGCGGTTCGGTTAGGGCTCCGGACCAGGTGACCCATCACCCCATTCCCCTGGGAATCTAGGCAAGCAAATGCCGGAATAACTCCGGCACACCCGTTGCTCGTTTGCTGGGGAGACGCTGCGCCGTCTGATCACCGCCGGGAGAGGAGCTCCCGGGATCGACGGACGCCAGGAGCAGATACCAATGGATTCCATGATGATGTTCGCATCGATGGCGGTCGCCGCTGCTGCAATGAGCGGTGGACCCTGCTGCCAGAATGGCACCACGGCCACAGGCGACGGCAGCGTCCAGCGCGTCGCAATGACCGAGCCGATCCTGGGCCTCCAGGTTGGCGAAGAGGTCCCCGCGGGCCTCACGCTCAGCGCACGCGACGGGTCGTCCGTCGACTTCGCATCACTGCATGAAGAGCGCCCGCTCGTCGTCACGTTCTATCGAGGCGGCTGGTGCCCATACTGCAACGTCGCCTTGAAGGGCTGGCAGGAGCACGCGGCGGCGTTCAAGGACGCGGGCTACGACCTCGTGTTCGTCACGATGGAATCGCCCGATCTTGCGACGCAAACGTTCGAGAAGAACAGGATCGAAGCCCCGGTGTATTGCGACAAGACAGGCGACTTCGCCAAGGCGTTCAATGTGCTCTTCGATGTCGACGCCAAGACGCAAGAGCAATACGCCCAGTACGGCATCGATGTCGCCGCCAGCAATTCCAATGGCAAGTGGCAGCTGCCGCACCCGGGCACGTTCATTGTTTCGACCGATGGCAAGGTGACTTGGGCGCACTGCATGGCGGACTACGCCAAGGGCCGCGCTGATCCGGGTGACGTGCTGACCGCGATCAAGGGCATGTCGCACTAAATCGATGGAACAACTGAACGCTTTCCGGCGTTCAACTAACCTCCTCCCGACTGCGCTGTCGGCGGCGTGGAATTGATTCCCACCGCCGGCGGCGCTTCTCTTTTTGCGCCGTGCGCGGCTTTGGCCTATCCTTGACCCGGGAGGTGGCTCATCATGACCCTGGCTCAGCCCGCATCCGAAGCACCAACCGCGAGCGCACGCCTCATCCGCGCGCCACGCGGCACGACTCGCGTCTGCCAATCCTGGCAGGCCGAGGCCGCGATGCGCATGCTCATGAACAACCTCGACCCCGAGGTCGCCGAGCATCCTGAGACATTGGTTGTCTATGGCGGGCGCGGGCAAGCGGCGCGCAACTGGCCCGCCTTCGACGCGATCATCAACGCACTCAAGAAGCTTGCGCCAGATGAGACATTGCTCGTGCAATCGGGCAAGCCCGTCGGGATTGTGCGCACGACGACCGATTCGCCGCGCGTCATGATCGCCAACTCCAACCTCGTCCCCCACTGGGCGACGCAGAAGCACTTCGACGACCTGTGCGCGCGGGGCTTGATGATGTTTGGCCAGATGACCGCCGGCAGTTGGATCTACATCGGCACGCAAGGCATCCTCCAGGGCACCTACGAAACCTTCGCGCAGGCGGGCTTCGACAACTGGCCCGATCAGGCGGACGATCCGCGCGGACCGCTCGTCGGTACGTTGACCGTCACCGCCGGTTGCGGCGGCATGGGCGGCGCGCAACCCCTCGCCGTTACGCTCAATGGCGGCGTGTGCCTCATTGCCGACGTCGACCACACGCGCCTGGAACGCCGCCATCACGACCGCTACTTGACTGACTATGACCGCTCATGGTCCATCGACGAGGCCATTGATCGTGCGCTTGCGCACAAACAGGCCAAGCGTGCGGCCAGCGTGGGCGTGCTATGCAACGCCGTCGAACTGCTCGATCGTTTGCTCGATCGCAAGATCACGCCCGATCTCTTGACCGACCAGACTTCGGCGCATGATGTGCTGGTTGGCTATGTGCCCGAAGGACTCAACTTCAACGAAGCGAAGGCCCTGCGCGCGCACGACCCTGAGGACTACATGCGCCGATCAACCGCCACGATCGAGAAGCACGTCCGCGCCATGGTGAAGCTGCAAGAACGCGGCGCGATTACCTTCGACTATGGCAACAACATCCGCCAGCGCGCACTCGACCACGGCTACGAAGACGCCTTCGCTTTCCCGGGTTTCGTGCCGGCCTACATCCGCCCGCAGTTCTGCGTGGGGCGCGGCCCCTTCCGCTGGGTCGCGCTTTCGGGTGATCCCATCGACATCTATAAGACCGACTACGAATTGCTCAAGCTCTTCCCCAAGGACGCAGGCGGCTACAACGCGCGCTTGCACCGCTGGCTCCTGGGTTGCCACAAGCACCCCGATGCGCTGCTAGCCGGCGAGTTCGCCAAGTGCGCGCCAAGCTTCGCCTTTCAAGGCCTGCCCGCGCGCATTTGCTGGTTCGGCCTGGGCGAGCGCGATAAGGCGGGTCTGCTCTTCAATGAGATGATTGCCGATGGACGCGTGACCGCACCAATCGTCATCGGGCGCGACCACCTCGACTGTGGCTCCGTCGCTTCACCGAATCGCGAAACAGAGGCCATGAAAGACGGCACCGACGCAGTTTCCGACTGGCCTTTGCTCAACGCGATGGTCAACGTTGCCTCAGGCGCCAGCTGGGTCAGTTTCCATCACGGTGGCGGTGTGGGCATTGGCTTCTCGCAACACGCCGGGCAGGTCATCGTCGCCGACGGCACGAACGAAGCCGCGGGACGCCTCGAGCGCGTGCTCACCAATGACCCAATGATGGGCATCTTCCGCCATGCCGATGCCGGCTATGACGAAGCGAGACAGTGCGCCAAGGCGCACAACGTCAGGATCCCGCGTTAGGTCGCCTGGCCTGCGTGCAGCTTCTCGAGGTACGCATCCTTCTTCTCGTCGCTCCAGCCGGCGAACTTCTTTGCGCACCCAGGGCAGCAGAAGCCAATCGCCTCGCCCTTGTACTCAACCACGCCCGCGGAGGCTTTCACCGGTTCATTCATCACCGGACACATCTGATTCACGGCGCTCACCTGCGCAGTGCTCTCTGGCGCATCAGCGCACTGTTGGCACTCACATGCGTTGAGGGTGCTCGCAGCCGTGAACACCACCACCGTGACAACGCGCTTCGTCCAGACTGAGATGTGCATCGGAAGCCTCCTGTAACGACCTAGGCTACTCGACGAGCAGGCCAACGCGGCGCGAAAACTGTACGCCGCGCGCCTCGGCAAACTTCGCCGCGCCTTCGGCTCGCAATGCCTTGGCGGGCCCGGCGTCGTAAGCCTCGAACGCCGCTCGACTTGGAAAGACATACCTCGCTTCGCACCGAATCGGGGCGCCGGGTGGGTCGTTCGGCAACGGGTCGAAGCGCACCGCTTCTGCCGATTCTGCATTGCCGGCGCGGATGACATCGGCCAGGTGACCATTGACCAGCCAAGCCAGGAAAGCGATGGCTGTGGCCTCGTCCGGGCACTCGGCGGTGACGGTGTAAATCAGCTTCGCAGAGGGGTTCACCATGGGAATGGCATGGTAGAGCGAAGCCAGGGCTTGACGGCAGGCCCAATAGGTGATAAAAGTATCACATATTCATGAAGCCCGACCCCTTCGAGCCCATCTTCCGTGCCTTGGCGAACCCTCACCGCCGAAAGGTCATGGACCTGCTGCGCGATGGCCCTCTGACCGTGGGTGATCTGGCGGTGGCCTTGCCCGAGTTGTCGCGGTTTGCGGTCATGCAGCACCTTGCCAAGCTCGAGGAGGCGGGGCTCGTCGTCTCGCGCAAGCAGGGACGCCAGCGGTTCAACTTCCTCAATCCGGTTCCCATCCAGCAGGTGTACGAGCGTTGGGTCAGTCAATACACGGCGCCGTTTGCAGCATCGCTCGTTGCGCTGAAGAACCAATTGGAGGCAGGAAGCCTTCCAGGAGATGACCGCCCGGGGGGTGAACGCCCGACGCCGTCAAGCACGCCGCGTCGGGCAAAGCCTCAAACCAAGTCACGCACGCGCGCAAAGGAACGCACACCATGATGATGATGGCCCAAGAGCTGAAACATGTCCTGAGCATCGAAATCAACGCGCCGATTCAGGCCGTCTGGCGCGAGATCACCAAACGCGGTGAATACTGCGCATTTATGTTCGGCACCGTGTTCCACTCTTCGATGCAGAACGGCGCCCCCTACCGCTATTCCAGCAAGAACGGCAAGTACTCCTTTGTTGCGGGCGATGTCGTCGAAGTCCAGGAGCCCACAAAGTTCAGCTACACGTTTGCCTTCACACAGCTCGATGATGCGCCGGCGCTCGCCACATGGGAGCTTGAAGACCTTGGCGGCAACCGGACGCGCGTCACCATCACCCACTCGGGCTTCGATGGCGAAACCAAGACCTACAAGATGACTGGCAAGGGTTGGAAGCAGATCCTGCAAAATCTCAAGGACACCTGCGAGATGGGCAAGGTTTCCTTCGGTCAGCGCATGCAGTTGGGCATGATGAGCATGTTCACCTTCATGATGCCCAAGCGCTGCCTCACCAAGAACGTCGAAGCCCGACGCGCCAAGCAAACGGCATGATGAAAGGACCCGCATGAAACGCATCCTCGATGCCCTGGTCGCATGTATCGTGAGCATGCTCATGGCCCCTGCCCACGCCAACGCGGAACCGACCACGCAACACCTGACCATTGAAGGCAAGCGCGTGCTGCAGGTGCAGGCGGAGATCGCCGCGAAGCCCGAAGAAGTCTGGAGCATCTGGACAACGCCTGAAAGCTTCAGGAGCGTCTTTGATCGCAAGCTCACGATCGACCTGCGCCCGGGCGGACCCTACGAAATCGAGTGGGCCCCCGACGCGCCCGAAGGCGAGCGCGGCAGCGAGACCTGCAAGGTCCTCACCGTCGATCCCTACCGAGTGTTCAGCTTCGAGTGGAACGCACCCCCTACCATTCCCGAGGTGCGCAACGGACGCAAGCACTGGATCGTGTTGACCTTTGAACCGTCGCCGCACGGCACGATCTTGACGCTTCGTGCGCTTGGGTATGGCGAAGGCGATGCGTGGGACCAAACCTACGACTACTTCAAAGAAGCGTGGCCCTGGGTGGTTGGACAAGTGCAACAGCACTTTGCCAAGCCGGCGGATCCGGAGGCCGCAGCGCGTGACGCGCAGTCACGCGACGCCTGGGTGTATCTCATCCAACCCACCCGGAACGACTTCATCGAAACAATGACCGATGCGGAGAGGACCACGATCGGCGAGCACTTCCAATACCTGCTCAAGCTGACGCAGCAAGGACAAGTGATTCTGGCCGGCCCATGCACAGACATGAAAGCCCCAGGTATTGTGGTGTTCCAAGCCGCGGACGAGACGGCGGCACGCCACATCATGGAGAGCGACCCTGCGGTTGCTGCCGGCGTCTTTGGGGCAGAGCTGCACCCGATGCGCCTGTCCCTGCTGCGCGAGCGAGACAGAACGGACCAATAGCAAGAACACGCCCCGAAGCGTTTGAGAACCCTCTTACAAGGAGAGACACGACATGGCAGTGAAGAAGATTCCCGACGGCTGCGACAAGGTGATTCCGCATCTCGTGGTCGATGGTGCCGCAAAGGCGCTCGAGTTCTATAAGAAGGCCTTCAACGCCCAGGAGTTGTCGCGGAGCCCGGGCCCCGACGGCAAGCGCCTGATGCATGCATCGATGCTGATCAATGGATCGCTCATCTTCCTGTGCGATGACTTCCCGGAGTTCTGCGGCGGCAAGTCGCGCAACCCCAAGGCGCTCGGCGCCTCGCCCTGCACGATCTCGTTCTATGTGGAGGACACCGACGCCTGGGTCGACCGAGCCGCCAAAGCTGGCGCCGAGGTCACGATGCCCGCAGCCGACATGTTCTGGGGCGATCGGTACGGCACGGTTCGAGATCCGTTCGGGCACGACTGGGCCTTCGCGACCCATATCAAGGACATGACGCCCGACGATATGGCCAAGGCCATGCAGGAGATGTGTGCCGGTCAACCCGGGTGAGGCCACAGAAAACCGGCCAGAGCATGCCGAAAACGGCACAAGGGCGCTCTTTTTTGAGCGCCCTTTTTGCATGGGCCCCCTTGGAGCCCAACACAAGGGATGTACCATGGTGGTCCTGTAGGAAGGGTGAGGGACCACATATGTCAGGGCGTCTGTCCGTGCTATCGGGCCTGGGTCTGATGATCTGTGCCGTCACTGCGCGCACCGCACCTATCATCCACGACAACTCCGATGGCACATTTGTGTGGGATTCGTTCTCGCGCGGCGGGGCGGGCTTCGAGGTCAATCTCTCCCCATCTGAGAACAACGCCTCGAATCAGGGACGCATCTGGTACATCGGTGAGTGGACGCCCAGCATCGGCACGGACCGCGAGTGGGAAGCGATCAGTGCACCCTTCTGGGATGTCATTGTTGAAACACGTGACTTCGGTGTCGCCGGGGAGCCGCCCCGAACCAATGCGCTCAAGTCACTGAACATCGGCGCGGTCGTCGGCCCCGCGCAAACCTTCACACACACCGGCGCCGCATACACCCGGCTGTATTCCCCCACGCAGGGGGAACTGGCCAGTGTGGGCAACCAGGTCATCATGGGCCTCGCGTTCCAACTCAATGGCGAAACGCACTACGGCTTTGTCGCCCTTCAGAAGGGAAGCGAGAGTGCGCAAGAGGCCACCTACCAACCTGTGCTCTGGGGATGGGAGTCAACGCCAAACACCCCGATGACGGTGGCGCTGCCCGTGCAGTGTCCAACAGACCTGAATGGTGATGGCGTGGTCAGTGTGGATGATCTGCAGATCATGCTTTTCTGGTTCGGGCAAACCGCGCCGCCTGGCCTGCCCGCCGACCTCAATCAGGATGGACTCGTCAATCTCAAGGATCTCACCGCGCTCCTGTTCGCAATGGGATACGTCTGCCCATGACGAGCCGCGTGCGGCGCGGGTAGATTGCCCGGGCCATGGCACGCATCGCGCCCCACACGTTGCCCCCCCACTGGTCGGAGCCCGCGCCGGGTCGATTCGCGTCGCTGATCAATGGCGCCGATCCCGATGGTTGCCGCGTGGCGCTGCTGGGCCTGCCCGACGACAAGGGGATCGCGCTCAATCGGGGTCGCCCCGGCGCAGCTGAGGGGCCGGCAGCGCTCCGCAGGCTCCTTGCCAAGTATGGCGCCGCCTTCGATGCCAAGCGCGCGCAGGCGCTGTCAGCACACATCTTCGACGCAGGCGATGTCGAACCGCACGCCGATAGCGACCCCATGATCGCGCTCGAGCGCACGCATGAGCGCGTGACGGAGGCCGCCGCCGCCCTGCACGAGCGAGGCCTGATCGTGCTCGGCCTCGGAGGCGGACATGACCTGACCTTCCCCACCGCGCGGGCCCTCGCGCAGTACAGCCGACGCCCGATCGGCGGCATCAACCTCGACCCACACCTGGACGTCCGCGAGACGCTTGGCTCTGGCATGCCATTTCGCTCGCTCATCGAAGACCAGCACCTCGATCCCACGCGCTTTACTGAGCTGGGTGTCGCCCGCTTTGCCAACGCCCCCGAGCACGTCGCCTATCTGCAAAAGCGCGGCGGCCTCATCGTGCTCGACGACAACTTCGTGCGCACAGAAGCAGAAGCCGTCGAAGCCGCCTTCGCCCGCGCCAAGGGGCCCGATGGCAAGGGCGCGATGTTCGTCTCGATCGACCTGGACAGCCTGCCGGCCTCGGTGGCGCCGGGCGTGAGCGCGCCGAATCCCCTCGGCGTGCCCATCGATGCCGCCCTGCGCCTGGCAGAACGCGCCGGGCGCGACCCCTGCGTGAAGCACTTTGACATCATGGAACTCTCGCCGCCCCACGACATCGACGGGCGCACGGTCCGTGTCGCGGCACTCCTCCTGCTGCACTTCATTGCGGGTGTCGAGGTGCGCCCATGAGCGCCATCTTGATCCGTAGCGCCCGGGTGCTGGCACAGGACGGCCCCATCGACGCGTGCGATGTGCTTATCGATGGCTGCATCGTGCATGCATTGGGACAACTCCAAGCACCATCGGGCGCCCAGATCATCGAAGCGCGCGGCCGTGTCCTCATGCCCGCTTTTATTGACGCGCACACCCATCTTTGCTGGGCCGGTGACCGCCTGGACGAGTGGGGCCAGAAGCGTGCCGGTGCGTCTTACCTCGACATCCTCAAAGCCGGCGGCGGCATCATGAGCACCGTCCGCGCCGTGCGCAGGGCGACGCAACAGCAACTCTCCGACGACATCGTCCAGCGACTCGAAGTCATGCTTCGCGAGGGCACTGTCGCTTGTGAAATCAAGTCCGGCTACGGCCTCGACACGGCGAGTGAACTCAAGATGCTGCGCGCAATTGCTGAGGCAGGCGCTCGCTCGAAGGTCCATGTTGTTCCGACCGCGTGCATTGGCCACGCGCTCGATCCCGACACCCCGGGCGGCCGCGCCTCCTTCATCGCGCACATCATCCGCGAGACCTTGTCTGCGGTCCATGCCGAGTTCCCGAATGTCGCGATCGACGCATACATCGAGGAGGGCGCGTGGTCACTCGATGATGGCATTCGGCTGTTCGAAACTGCGCTGGAGCTTGGCCATCCCGTCCGCGTCCATGCCGACCAGTTCAACGCGCTGGGCATGACCGAGTGGGCGATCGCACACGGCGCACTCTCCGTCGATCACCTCGAAGCAACCGGACCTGATGGCATTTGCGCAGTCGGCGCGAGTGACTCATGCGCCGTGGTCCTTCCCATCTCTGGTTTCCACACCGACCAGCGCTACGCCAACGGACGTGCTCTGCTCGACGCCGGTGCGAAACTCGTCGTCGCCACAAACTGCAACCCCGGCTCGGCACCAAGCTCCTCCATGCCGCTCGCCATTGCCCTCGCCGTCCGCCACTGTGGCCTCACCCCCGTAGAAGCCCTCCGTGCCTGCACTGCCAATGCTGCAGACCTCCTCCGCATCCAGGACCCGATGTTCCCCATCGCCGGGGTGATCGCCCCGCAGACGCCCGCCGACCTCATCCTCCTCCGCCACACTGACGAGCGCGAGCTGGCCCATACCCTGGGCGGGAACCCAGTTGATCTGGTCATCGCCAATGGCCAGATCGTTGCCGGCGGCTGACCCCTCCGATGTTGACAGCCTGTCGCGCTGTGTCGGGCAAACCCGCCCGCTTGGTCGATGACTAGCATGACCCGGTGGTAATGGACCGCCAGGACAGCATGGACAAGCGCCCGCCGAGGGGACTTCGGCAGGGTCAACGGGGATCCGCAGGCATGGCGGCCGCCGGCAGAAAACGCACGGGCACCACCGACGACGCCTCGGGCTATGGCCCGGGTGAGGTCGCGGCGTTCCTCGGCATCGACCGTGCGTTGATCGACCGCTGGCGCAAGCAAGGCCTCGTCAAGCCCAAGGCCGGGCGCTACGACTTCTCCGACATCGTCTCCCTCCGCGAGGTTGCAGACCTCGTCAAGGCGGGCGTCAAGCCGAGTGTCATCCGCAAGACCCTCGACCGCATGGCACAACAGCGCGGCGGCGATGAACCGCCCAGGGCCCTGGCCCTTTCCGCCAATGGCTCCGAGGAGCTCGTTGCGCGCATCGATGGCGAACTGCGCACAGTCGATGGCCAGGGGTTCTTTGACTTCAACGAGCAGCAAGACGCCAGCGAACCTGAACAGCCAATCGTCGGCGCAGTCGTGCCCGAGCAGCGCGGCCCAGCAATCATCATCGAACGCAAGACCCCCGCGCCCGAGCTCCTCTTCGAGCGCGCTCTGCGCCTCGAAGCCGATGGCCAACTCGTCGAAGCCGCACAGATGTACCGCCGCGTGATCGCCCTTGCGCCCGACTGGGCCGAGGCGCATTACAACCTGGGCAACGCGCTGCGTGCCACGGGCAAAGTCGAAGCCGCGGAGGAGATGTATCGCCTTACGGTCGCGCTCGACGAAGACTACGCCGCCGCCTGGTACAACCTGGGCGATGTGCTCGACGAGCACGGCGAGGTCGAAGAGGCGATCGAAGCGCTCAAGTCCGCGCTCGACGCCGAGCCCGAGTTCACCGATGCGCACTACAACCTCGCGTCATGCCTCGAGCGCGTGGGGCGGCACGACGAAGCCGTTCCCCACTGGGAGGCCTACCTCGAACGCGACCCGACGAGCATGTGGGCGGACGCCGCACGCAAGGCGCTGCAGGGGCGGAAATAAGATCTTGGCGCAATGGCGCCTCATGCTAAACTTGTGTGGGAGGGCTCATCATGACCCTGACCTCGCGCATCCTGGCATGTCTGGGCGGCTCGGCGATTACAGCCGCGGCTGCAATGGCCCAGGTCCAACCTGCAACAACCATTCTCGATGACGCCCCGATCGTGAAGCCGAAGCGCGAAGCGCCGCTCACGCCCCGGGTTGGCACACCCTCGGCGGGAGAAGCTTGCCTCGACGCCACGCCGATCACCTGCAACGCCAGCTTCAGTTACGACAATGCGCTCACCACCGGCGGCTGGGATGAGATCGACCTCAACGACCCGAATCAGAACTTCTGCATTGGCAACACCAACGAGCCCGAGCGCAACACCTACTGGTTCAGCTTCATCGCTTCGGACACCACGGCACAAGTCCATACTTGCGACAGCCTCGCCACCGATTCTTCCATGCAAGTCTATTCCGGCGCCTGCGGCAGCCTCGTCGAAGTCGGCTGCGCCGAGGACAATTGCGGCACGACAACCTGGAATGGCTACATCTATCTCGAAGGTCTGACCATCGGCGCGACCTATTACATCCAGGTCGGCAGTTGGGAAGCTGCGGTCGCCGGTGAGTACACACTCAATATCGTTTGTCCCGCGGAAGATTGCGTGACCCTTGGCAGCGCGCAGCGCAATCAACCCCCAATCTTCCTCGACAACGACGGCCCGGCGGCAGACATCGACTTCGTGCAGAATGGCAACGCTGCCGACACGCCCTCGGTGATTGCCGGAAACAACAACAACTATGGGTGCATCTGGCCCGACACGGGCGTAGGCCCGGGTGGAACGGAGAACGACCCAGACAGCATCCAACATATTGGCCCGATCAGTGAAGCCACGATCTACGGCACAACCTTCATGAGCCAGCGCTCTGATGCGCCCGCAACGACGTACTTCCGTGACTACGACTGGTACGGCTTCTACGCACCAATTGATCCAAACGATGGTCCGAACACCACGCTGCAGTATGAGTTCAGGGCGAATACGCAGAAGGGGTTTTTCATATTCCAAAAGCAGGAGTGCCAGTCAGACCCATTCTTGTGCGTGCAGTTGCCGCCAGCAGTGTGCGACGATGTTTACTATGCCGCTTTCAACTATTACCCCCATCGTGCTGCAAATGGGGGCGTCGGCGACTGCAATGTGCACTACTTCAACAACTCTGCCATCCTTGCGGATGGCGAGGGCTACAACCTCATCATCCGCACAACGCGCGACTTCGACGGCGCGATGCTGCCCTCACAGAACTCCATCGCGCACGAGTACGTCGTCCACCTCAGCTTCCAATGCAATGGCTGCCCGGACGTCGACCACAGTGGCACAGTCGACCTTGCCGACCTGAACCTCGTGCTCTTCGCCTTTGGCAATAGCGTCTCGCCCGGCCTCGATGGCGATGCCGACTGCGATGGCGATGTCGACCTTGCCGACCTCAACGCAGTCCTCTTCGCCTTTGGCACCTCGCCTGGTTGCTAGCCCCCACCATCGCCTGCATCTTCATCGCGAGCGCCGGGCCGACGCCGGCGTCTTCGTGCTTGAAGAACAGGAATACTTCATCCCAATCCTGCGCCTTGATTGAATCGATCCAGCGCTGCAGGTCATCGTCGCTGTATGCCTCGCGTCGCAGGCGCAGATAGCCGCGGCGCGCCGTCGGCACGATGGGCGCATCTTCATCAGTGTCGTCGGTGTCGCTCAGGCACGCCGCCGCCCCGCGCGCCTTGAGCAGCTCCAGCACCTCATCGCACACCCACGACGCGTGGCGAAACTCAAAGGCGATCGGAGCGTCGGCTGGCACGTATGTGAGAAACCTCTCCAGCCGAGCAGCGTCGGCCTTCAGGTTTGGCGGCAACTGAAACAACACGACACCCAATCGCTCGCCGAGTGATTCGAGCGCGCTGAACAGGTATGCAACGAACTCCTCGCTCTCCGGCTTGAGCCGCTTGTGATGCGTGATCTTCTGCGACGCCTTGATCGAGAACCGAAACGAGTTAGGCACCTGCTCGCACCAGCCCGCAAGTGTCTCAGCCTTGGGCATGCGATAGAAGGTGGCGTTGATCTCAACGCTGCCAAGCTTGGTCGCGTAATGCTCGAGGAACTTCTTGGCCGGCAGCTTCTCGGGATAGAAGC
>JAGQOH010000027.1 GCA_020427635.1 Phycisphaerales bacterium | reverse complement strand
AGCGCATCCTCGACTATCAGCAACTCGTGACGAAAGTCGCAATCGCTGATCATGTGCAAGACTACGCCGTGCGCATGGTGCTCTCCACGCACCCGGGCGGCCAATTCGCACATCCGCAGGTGAACCAGTTTGTGCGCATTGGCGCTTCGCCGCGCGCTGCGCAAGCGATTGTGCTCGCCGCCAAATGCCGCGCGCTCGTGCACGGACGCCCCACTGTCGCCATCGATGACATCAAAGACGTTGCGCTGCCAGCGCTGCGCCATCGTGTGGCGCTCAACTTCGAAGGCGAAGCCGAGGGTTTGACCACCGATCAAGTCGTGCGCAACCTCATCGAGGCGCTGCCGCTCGAAGCGCCGCAAGCTGCGTAGCCAAGATCAATTCACGCCGCCTGCTTCTTTGTCGCGCGCGCCTTGGTCATGCGCGTCGCAATCGTCGCAGGCTCTTCCTTGGGCGCGGGCTGCGCTGTGCGCGCCGGAATGTGCAGCAGGCTCACCCACGTCCCAAACCGATTGAGTCGCACGCCGCCGGCCGCATAGTCCGCAAGCCAGCTGCGACTGTCGATCAAGTATTGGAACTCGTGATCGCCCGGCTCGATCTCCAGGTTCAACTCGAACCAGCCGCCGCCCACGCGATCGAGGTCGATTGGCCCGTCATGCCACCCGGTGAATGTGCCGAGCAGCTCCACGCGCGTCGCGCCTGGCAGATGCATGCGGAACTGCACAACGCCGTCGTCCGTCTGCGTCACCATGGCCGCCTCTTTCGCTCCGCTTTGTGGGCTCCGACTGGACCAAACCGCTCCGGTCCGCTTTCATGGGTATCGACCCATGACCCAACACCCCAAAGCCCGATCCAAGGTTCACCTGGCGATTCCCGCCGGGCTCTTCACACTGTGCGTGCTGCTCGCCGGTTGCGGCGCGTCAGGCAGCCGCCCGCTGGTCGCACTTCCTCCAGCGCCGGATGCCTCTCCCGCCACGACGCGATCCGAGCCGCGCCTGCCGCCCGGCGACATCTCCCTCTTCGGAATCGCCGGCCGCACCCTCTGGATCCCCCTCGCCCCTCCTGCAAACCTCCCTCCGGGGACGCCCTGGACCCCTAACATCGCGGCTCAGCCCCTGCTTGATGGCAAGGAGCCCTTGGGGGCGGAACTCTTGGGCCTCGTGGGGCAACTCGACCCCACCGCCCGCCTTCGAGCCCCTGCGACCTGGCAACCTCAGCCCACCCTCTGGAACCCCGTCTCACCCGCAGACGTGCTTTCCGGCGCGGCCCCCCCAGGCCAAGCCCTGGCCTGGGCATTGGCAGTTGAACTGCCCTCCACCCTGGCGGACCGCCGAGCGATCACCATCGATCTCGGAGGCAGGCTCGACACCGCGAAACGCGTTGTGGTCCGCATCCTCCCCGCCCCGACCCTTGGCCTCGACACCCGCCGCCTGACCACGCCCGACGCGCCGCCCGAGGCCTGGCGGGCCCTGGGCGAGCGCCTGCGCACGGAAGCGGTCGATCCCTTCCGACGATGGCGCATCTGGCTCGCCATGGACCGCTTCGACGAATCGCGCCTCTTTGGCCCAGGCGGCTTCCCCTCGCACGACCCCATGCGCGACCCGGTCCTCCGCCGCATCTCGTCCATGATCGAAGAACGCTGGCGTATCGCCATCAATGAACTGGTGCTCGCAGACGAATCAGTCGCCGCGGCTCTTGTCATGCGACTGACCGCAATTGCGCGCGCGCCCTCGGGCGAACTGCTGCCCGTGTGGTCACTCGACGCCACGGATGAGTACGACCTGCTCGAGCGCTTGCTCGACCCGCGCCTGCGCCCGGAGCAGCGCGTCGCGCGCGCACAGGAATGGCTCGACGAGCAGCCGACGATCATGGCATGGGTCATCGATGACGCGGGCTACACCTTCACCCAGCGCGAAGCGCCGGAAGGCCCTGAGCTGCCTGCGCACATGGTCATCGATGGCGCGCGCATTGGCGTCATGGAACTTGCCGGGCAGGCGACGACCGCAACGCTTGGCCCTGCAACGGGCACGCCCGCCGATCGCCAGCAGCGAGGCTCGCTGGCCCTGCTGCCCTTGCGCTCAGCAAGCGCGAATACACTCGCAGTCTCGACCGATGGCTCGGGCGCAGCGCCCGTGCTCGTGCGCGCCCAGGCGGCGAGTGTGACGGTGCCGGTCGTCGCTGCGCCGATGATCGCGCGCCCGCCCGGTTTGGCGCTGGGACCCTTGAGGGAGGGCGCGAGCCTGGCGCTGTTGCCCGCGGATCGCGCAATGGCGCCGCCGCCTGACTGGGCGACCGCAGCGATGTTGCACCAAACCCCCACAGGCCAGTGGCAGCTCTATGTCGAGGCCCGCAGACCGCAGGGCGCTGCACAACTGGCCAACGCCAACGACGACACGGTGCGCATCTACCTGGGGCCCATGAGCGCAACCTCGAACGTGCTGACGGTTCGCCCCAACAGCGGCACAAGAGTCGCGGAGGAAACGGTGTGGTCGGCACTCGTCGACATCCCGCCCGGCGCGGTGCGCACGGGGGAACTGCTCATCGGCATCACGCGCGCCGACCCGCGCGGCGCGCTGCAGGCCTGGCCCCGCCCCTTGCTGCCGGGCGATGTCGAACCGGGGCGGATGCGCATCGATCTGACCCGCTGGGGCGGGTTCGAGGGGGATTTTGAGGGGTTGTGAGCGGCCGGCGTGGCCCGACAATCCGGTACGAATGCTATCGGCTGCTCGCGGACTCATTCGCCCAAATTCGGAAACACTTGATGTAGAGACAACCGCTCATTGGGTTCCACGTGCGCAGGTTGTCTGGTTGCGTAAACGGTTCGCATCCCATCGCGAAGAGTCGAGTGGAGGAGCCCATCCGTGCCGAAAAAGAAGTCGCTCGGGGGTGATTTCAGATCGCGGATGAAGTGTCGCGCAAAAACGTGATTCACTTCAGCCGTGAAGACCCCAAAGTCCCGAACCAAGTAGCGGAACACGGCCGCGAGGTCCGCAAGTGGCAGCATTACAACAGGAGGTGACTTTGCACCTCGTTGCGAGAACACAACCTGAAACAGATCAGGCTCCGCCGGTCTGCATTCAGCATGCTTGCCTTGCTTTTTCTCAAGCTTGAATCGGTCGCGGACTCGCTTGCCCTCCGGAATCACTACGCTCGCGACCGCATGTTCGAGTTCTGGATTAGTATAAGTGTCAAGCAGGTGGACCTTGAGCACAAGCTTCCCGTGTTCGAGCCGGTTTGTGCAAACGCGCGATGAGAACTCAGCAAAGCGGGCCTGGCTTGCGGTAAACGCGGCATGATCGGGATGTGTTGCTCTGTTGCGCAAGACTGTCGCTCGCCAAAACAGGCTTTGTGCATCGGCACGCGAGGGCCAAGCCTTTCGAAGCTGTTCGCCAAGTTCTGGCGGCAACAGTTGCTCGGCATGTTCTCGAAATGGGGCCTCGATTAGCGCCGACGCAGCAATTAGGAACGCATCGAATTCATAGGACACGCGCTGGTCAGAAAAGGTTGGGACTAGTTCACCGCACGTTTCCTGCAGGTAGGCTCTAAGCAAATCGCACAATTCAACGAAACGATCAGCGTGATACAGATAGCGGCATACCTGATGGTGATACCTCTCGACTACCTGCCGTAGATCGTATTGCACTTGGTATTCAATTCCAGGCTGTTTCGATTCACGGTCAAGCTCAAGCGCAAGCATCCGCAACGTCTCAACTTGTCTTCGAACGACAGCTAGCTCTTGCTTCAAGGTGCCCACAGTCAGGCGAGAATAGCAAGAGCCGTGCGGCGGAGCGGACTGGGAAGCAAACTCAGCCAGGGCCAAGTCACTTCCCCCCGTTCCCCTCCCCATTCGGCACGTACACCACGCGCCCGTGCTTGTCCTCCTGGATCAAGCCCAGCGCGCGGAGGGCGGCGAGGGCCGCGTCCTGCTCGGCCTGCTTCTTCGAACCGCTCCAGCAGGGTTCATAGCGCTTGCCGGCGAGTTGCACGCTCACCTGAAACGCCTTGGCGTGGTCGGGTCCCTTCTCATCGAGCAGCACATACTCGGGTGTGGGCTGCCCCTCGGATTGCGCGTGCTGCTGCAAAACGCTCTTGAAGTTGTGCTGATGGCCCGACACCGCGGCGGCTTCGATGTGCTCCGCCATGTGCTTCATGATGAATCGGCGCGCGGCGCGAATGCCGCCATCGAGGAAGATCGCGCCGATGACTGCTTCGTACACCGCGGCGGAGAGCGAGCCCGGCAGCGCGGGGCGCGAGCGCATGCCCTTGCCAAGCACGAGGAACCGATCGAGCTCGAGATGGCGCGCGATGCGCGCACACTGGCGCCGCGATACGACGGCCGACTTGATCTTCGTCAGTTCGCCCTCGAGCAGATCGTCAAAGCGCTTGTAAAGCGCTTCGCACACGACAAAGCCAAGCACCGAATCACCCAGGAACTCCAGGCGCTCATTGGAAACGAGGCGCGCATCGGCGATCGATGCGTGCGTGAGCGCGGTTTGCAGAAGCGAGCGGTCCTTGAAGGTGTAGCCAAGGGCGGCCTCGGCGCCTTCGAACACGCCATCATCTATGACCATGACGCCCTCGCGCATGGCGGGTCCGCGATTGCGAACGCCGGGGACTGACTGATGTCAGCCGAACGCGTGGGCCAAGGGGTCGTCCTGAAACGCACTTCCATGATTGGATGGAAGGCGGACGGCCGATTCGCTCGCCGCGCACGACGGCCAGGCCCCGAGGGCCCCGTCGGCCCGCGATCGCCCAGCACGGACAGCATAATCGACCGGTCAAGGGGGCGGATGAAGGGCAAGGGCAGGGAATATCGGGCGATCAGGCAGGGTCCTTGGCGGCTCTCCCTGGGGCCCCGGCGACCTCCTGTTGCGCGCCAAGCAGGAGTTCGAGCCGCTCCAACCGCTCGCGGAGGTAGTCATTCTCCGCGCGCAGCGCTTCGTGCTTCGCGTGCAACTCCTTGACGGCTTCGACGAGGAGCGGCGTGGTCTTCGAATAATCCATGCCGATCGCGTCCGTGCCGTTCGCTTCATATTTGACGATCCAAGGCAACACTTGGCCGACTTCCTCAGCGATCATGCCAACGTCTTCGTGCCCGCCGTGCTCGTCATCCCACTCGAACACGACGCCATTGACTTGCGCGAGTTTGTCAAGCGGATCGGCAATGGCCTTCGCGTTTTTCTGCCAACGTGCCGATGCAAACGCACCGTAATTCTGTCCATTGCCGGCGGCAAAGAAATCCCAGCCGGCGGCGTCGTTGGCAACGCCCCACACGCCGTAGCAGACACCCGAGCCCTTCGCGAAGCCGGCAACTCCGATGCCGCCATTGTTTCGGAAGCTCTCTCCAAAAACGCCGTATTGGGCATCCGATAGTGCGGTACCGAATACACCTGCGCCGTTGGTACCGGCAGCCTGGCCTCGGACACCTGAATGGAAGTCCGGCGCGCCGGTGTTCGAACCGAAGATGGTCGCATCGGCGCCGTTGCTGACAACCTGAAGCTTTGAGAAACCGTCAGGGTTGTCGAGTCCGATGCCGACGCTGCCGCCATGCGCTTGGAAGTAGCTATTGGCTCCATCTGTGCCGATGAACGCGGAGTGCGTATTGTCCGAGCGCCGGTTGATCGCAAGGTCGCCTGCGACTCGAATCTCGTTCTGTGTCAGACTTAGCTGACCAATGCTGCCCGGCGTAACCGTGCAAGTCATGATCGCGCCCGTCGGCCCCGCCTTGCTGGTCTGGATCAGCGCGCGCTGCTCGCCAAGCTCATTGCGAAAATCGATGGCCCCGATCCCTTGGAAGATGCTTGGCCCCGGTCCTCCGCGAAACTCGAGGCGGGGCAGCGATGTCACCAGTGCATCTGTGGCAGTCAACCGAAGCGTCGGATGGTCGGCAACAATCTCGACTTCCTCTCCAGGCATGTCCGTGCCGATGCCGATCTTCCCCGCCGGGTCGACGTTGAGCCCACGGGTCGACACCGACATCGGCGCGCCGGTGAGCGCTTGGCGTGGAGACAGTGTCTGCGGACCGACCGTGATCTCAAGCCATCTCGGCGCGCCATCGAAGGCGCTTGCGCCGAAATCGACTTCGATCGCAAACACGCCGCCGGCCACAGGCACCCCAAGGAAGGCCTGCGTCGACCCGATCTGGCTCCCCGCCACGGCCGCATCCCACATCTTGAGTGAGATGTTGTAGTTGCCATTCGCCGGCAGCCCACCGTCGCGCAATCGGCCCTGGTAGGTGAAGGCGGTGTCGGATGTCCCGGCCATCGCAACTGCACTCAGCGCTAGCATTGCCCCGCACATTCGAGCGAGCAAACAACTCATGATTCGTTCTCCTTGTCGATCAGCAGCTCCTCAAGCCGCTCGATGCGCTCGCGCAGCATCCTGATCTCTGCATCTTTCTCTTCGCGCAGCTCGCGCATCGCCTCCACAGTGAGAGCCTCAAACCCGCGATAGGTCAGGCTCTTGTACCCATCATCGCGCGTATCGATCCAATCGGGAAAGACTTGTTCCACATCTTGCGCGATCATGCCGATGCGCGGCCCGGACAGTTCATTGATCGCATCGGGGTCCTTGTATTCAAAGGTCACGCCGCGGAGTTGCAGAAGCTGGTCGAGCGCGCCGTCAAGCGCGGCAATGTTGGTCTTGAGCCTTCGATCCGACGCAACCGACCACGACCCGCCGCCGGGTTTGCCGGCCGATCCATTGACGTGGAGCCTGAACGCAGGTGAATCGGTCCAAATGCCCACGAACCCGTTGTCCAGAATGGTCATCGCAGAATAGGAGACGCCCACGCTTGGGCCTGTATAGAACTTCAGGGCGCCGGCTGCGCCATTCAGCAAATACGTGTCTGCGCCGACGTTGTAGAGCGTCGACACGCCGCTGCTGTGCTGAAGGTAGTACGCACTCGCCTGCGCTGGGCCGTCGACCTCGAGCTTGCGCCCGGGATCCAAGACGCCGATACCAACGTTGCCGTCGTTGGTGATCGTCATGCTCCGGGCGATCGCGTTGGGTACTGGATAGGTTGAGAAATGGATCGCTCCCGCAGCCAGGTTCGCGATGACCAGATCATCGAAATCGTGCAAGACCTGTGATCGCTCGCCTGAAGAGGTCGGCAGGACGAGGCCATCGGTGCGCACGAATCCATCAACGTGCAGCGTATTGAGCGGCGTGTCGGTCCCGACACCCATAAATCCACCATGCACCTGGAAGTAGCTGTCCGCCCCATCTGTGCCGATGAACGCCGAGTTCGTGGCATCGGTCCGCCGACTGATCGCCAAGTCGCCGCGAAGGCGCATTTCGCCCGGCACGAGGTGGACCTCCGAAAGCTCGCCGGGAGAAACACCAAGGGACAGGCTTGCGCTGGTGGAACCGACGCGCACCCCGCTGATGTAGGCCTTCAGCGCCTCGGCTTCGTCAATGAACTGAATCGACCCCAGCGTGGTCGCAATACCTGGCGCGGTCGCCGAACTGAACTGCAGGCGCGAGGTCGTTGTGGGCGACGTATCCGTTGAGGTCACACGCATCGTTGCTTCCGGCGCTTCCACTTCCAGGTGCGTGTTCGGCGTTGCCGTCCCAATGCCAACATTCCCCGCTGCGTCAACGTTGATTCCCCGCGTCGACACCGACATCGGCGCGCCGGTGAGTGGTTGCCGCGGGGACAGCGGCGTGCCGTTGACCGTGATCTCAAGCCACAACGGCGAACCATCAAACACGGCGCCGAAGTCAAGTTCGACCGCGAACACACCCTTCAGCACCGGCACATCCGCAAAGCTCAGTGTCGGGCCGACCTGGGTCCCGCCGACTGCGGCACGCCACACCGCGTAGTCAAGCGCATCGACCATGCCATCCACGGGCACGCCGCCACTGCTTAGTCGACCCTGGTAGGTGAATGCAGTGTCAGCGGTCTGGCGGGCGTGCGTTGGAACGGCAAGTGCCGCGACAAGCGCGACTGCGGTGGCGACCGCTTTCCAAACATGCTTCGACATTGGGAACTCCTCTGGCCGAGGCCATTTCGGGCCCTCCCAATGTAAGCACGCCGACCGCTCATGCGAAGTGCAAACTTCCGCCCCGTCGCCCTCGGAGGCGCGTTCGCCTCAATTGCCCAGCTTCTCGGACATGTGGGCCACCTGCAGCTCCAGGCGTTTCAGCTCGCGTTTGACGGCGTTCTTGTTCATCTGCAGCCACATCCAAAGCTTGAGCATCCCGACTGCCATCCCGCACCACAGAAAGATGGCCACCCACATCAACTGCTCGCGGGTGTCGGTGGTGTTGAAAAACCGTACCGCCGCCCAAACCTGAATGCCAAAAAACACAAAGCTCCAGAGCCCGACCAGCATGGTCCACCACCGCGCTTTGCCCTTGAGCAAATCAAACATCTGCCCAAAGACACTTTCGTTCGCAGTGGGATCAAACTGCCGAATAGCCAGTTCATCCTCCGCGTGCAGCGCCTCGCGAATCCGATCCTCATCAACGTTGCCGCTCATGACCTTGTCCTTTCCACCTTCGTTGTCTCAATCGCCTCGGCCAGTTTCTTCCGTGCGGTGAACAAGCGCGATTTCACCGTCCCAGGCGGGATACTCAGTGCATGAGCGATTTCCGCGATGCCCATGCCCTCGCCGTAGCACAGCGCGACCACCGCGTGCAGCTCGGCAGGCAGACTGCGAATGGCGTTGCGCAACTGTGCGTCTTCGCCTTCGTGATCCGCCTCTGCATGTGAGTCGCTCGCCAACCCTCTTGGGTTCGCGCAGGCAACCCGTCTCTCCAACGTGCGCTCGCGCTTCCACTTGCGGATGCAATCGGCGCACTTGTGCGACACGATGCGATAGGCCCAGGCGCGGAACGCCGCCGGGTCGTCCAGTTTGCGCAGTCCGCGCGTGATCGCGATCCAAGCCTCCTGCACCGCGTCGTCGGCCGCGTCCGCCCGCCCGGTCAAACGCCTGGCATGGGCGAGCAGTCTCGGGTGCCATTCCGTCGCAAGCTGCCGCCACGCCGACTTCTCCCCGTCCTGGCATCGCAGGACGAGCAGTTCCAGCGCAACTTGTGCGGCATTCCGGCGCATGCAGGCTCCCGAGACCAAGGTCGCTCCCCGGGCTTGGCCGGTTCAGACGAGCTCGGCATTTCCCGATTGATCGGCCCGACCCTATCATCCGCCTCACGCGCGCATGAGGGAGAGACGCATGGCGGCGACGGCGAGCAGGCCACGGAAATCCACAGAGTCCAAGAGCAAGACCAAGGCGGCATCGATGGCCGAGCCCAAACCCGGGCCCAATAAGAAGCGCTCCACTCGCGCGACCGCCGCCGCCCCCGCGCGCTCCAAGGCCATCGACGCAATTCGTGTCCACGGCGCCCGCGAACACAACCTCAAGAACATCGATGTCGAGATCCCGCATGGCAAACTTGTTGTCGTGACGGGGCTCTCGGGCAGCGGCAAGAGTTCCCTCGCCTTCGACACCATCTTCGCTGAGGGCCAGCGCAAGTACATGGAATCGCTTAGCGCGTACGCGCGGCAATTCCTTGATCAACTCAAGAAGCCCGACGTCGATGACATTGAGGGCTTGCCCCCCACCATCGCCATCGAGCAGCGCACTGCAGGACACAACCCGCGCTCGACCGTCGCGACGAGCACCGAAATCTACGACTACCTGCGCCTGCTCTTCGCACGCTGTGGGACGCCAACCTGTTGGCATCCGACGAAGCAAACCCGCGGCGGCAATGTGACGGCGCGCTGCGGCAAAGAAATCGCAAGCGCGAATCCATCGCAGATCACCGCAGCGGTCAGCACCATGGCCGAGGGCACGCGCCTCATGGTGCTCGCGCCGATCATTCGAGACAAGAAGGGCTTCCACAAGGAAGTGCTTGAAGACCTGGTGAGCCAAGGCTTCGTGCGGGCGCGCGTCAATGCCAACATCGTCGACCTGCGCGAAGTGCTCAAAGCCGGTGGCGAGAACCCGCTCAACCTCGGGCGCTACGAAAAGCACACGATCGAGGCCATCGTCGATCGCATCGTCGTCAAGCCTGATGCGCGCCAACGCTTGAGCGAGTCCGTCGAAACGGCGCTCAAGGCCGGCTCTGGCAATGTCATCGTCTCCGTTGAGGATGGCGGCGCATGGAGCGACACCGTCTATTCCGAGCACTACGCGTGCGCGCTCCACCCTGAAGCGTCGCTGGAAGAACTCGAACCGCGGTTGTTCTCCTTCAACAGCCCCCACGGCGCATGTCCGGCGTGTCACGGCCTTGGCTCGATTCTCGAGTTCGACGAGGCCAAGGTCGTGCCGGACGAAACCAAGCCGCTCAGCCGCGCGATCGCCGCGTGGAAGAAGAACGGCCCACTTGGCATGTTCTCGGGGCGTTATTTGCGCCGGTTCTGTCGCGCGATGGGTGTCAATGCGAGCACGCCCTACAACAACCTGTCCGACGAAGTCCGCCGCATTCTCATTCACGGCGCCGATGAATTTGATACCGAAGCGTCAGGCGTGAAGTGGGATGGCGTGCTGCCAATGCTCGCGGGGCTCTTCGAACGCACTGAGAGCCAGTGGACCAAGGACCACCTCAACCAATTCATGTCCGCACACGAATGCCACGAGTGCCATGGTGATCGCCTGAGCATTAAGGCCCTGAGCGTGTTCATTCCCTGCGGCGAGAAGACGCCAAGTGAGGTCGTCGAGATGCGCAAGCAGCATGGCCTGACTACGAACGCAAACGTCATCAACATCGCCGACTTCACGCGCCTCAATATCGCGACCGCTCTGCGTATCAGCGAATCCATGCAACTGACCGAAGCGCAGCAAGTGATCGCGGCCCCGATTCTCCGCGAAGTGAAGGCCCGCCTTGGCTTCCTCGCATCCGTTGGCCTCGAATACCTGAGTCTCGATCGCAAGACTGCGACGCTCTCCGGTGGCGAAGCACAGCGCATTCGCCTGGCCACGCAGGTCGGCTCCGGGCTTGTCGGCGCGGCCTACGTCCTCGACGAGCCAACCATCGGCCTCCATGCCCGCGACAACGCGCGCCTCATTGGCACACTCCGCCACCTTGCTGACATTGGCAATACCGTCATCATTGTTGAGCATGACGAAGAAATGATCCGCTGCGCTGATCACATCGTTGACATTGGCCCGGGCCCGGGCGTGCATGGCGGCAAAATCGTCGCGCAAGGCACTGTGGCGCAGGTTGAGCGCGACAAGAAGTCGCTGACCGGCCAATACCTCGCGGGCACCATGCGCATCGAAACGCCCGCGCCGAAACAACGCCGCGCACTGAACGAGAAGCAAGCAATTACTGTCAAAGGCGCGCGTCAGAACAACCTGAAGAATGTTGATGTTGCTTTCCCCTTGGGCGGCATGATCTGCGTTACCGGGGTCTCAGGCTCAGGCAAAAGCACGCTTGTCAACGACATCCTCCTACCCGCAGCCAAACAAGGTGTCTCAGGGGTCCGCGCGACCATGGGCGACCACGGGCGTGTCACGGGATTGCCAAAGATTGACCGCGTGATCGAAGTCGATCAGTCGCCCATCGGGCGCACGCCGCGATCGAACCCCGCAACCTACACGGGCGTCTTCGACGACATCCGCCGCGTGTTCGCCCAAACCAAGGAAGCCAAGATCCGCGGGTATGAGGCTGGAAGATTCAGCTTCAACGTCAAAGGCGGACGCTGCGAAGTCTGTGCAGGGCAGGGTGTCAAGCGCATCGAAATGCACTTCTTGCCGGATGTCTACGTCGAGTGTGAAACCTGCAAGGGTACGCGATACAACCGCGAAACACTCGACGTCACCTACCGCGGCAAGACCATCGCCGACGTCCTTGCCATGACCGTCGAAGACGCCTGCATCTTCTTCGAGAATCACCCCAAGATTCTGCGCTTCGTGAAGTGCCTTGCGGATGTTGGGCTTGGCTACTTGCAACTCGGCCAACCATCCACCACGCTCTCGGGCGGCGAAGCCCAACGCGTCAAACTCGCCACCGAACTTGGGAAGGGCACCGACGCCCGCGGCCTCCCCGGCGAAGCACACACGCTCTACATCTTGGACGAGCCGACGACAGGCCTGCACTTTGAAGATGTGCGCAAACTCATCGAAGTACTCAATCGTCTCGCCGACCAAGGCAACACACTGGTGATCATCGAGCACAACCTTGATGTCATCAAGTGCGCCGACTGGATCATTGATCTTGGTCCCGAAGGCGGTGATGCGGGCGGCACAGTCGTCGTGTCTGGCACGCCTGAAACTGTCGCAAAGCACAGGTCCAGCTTCACGGGCGCCGCCCTTCGGCCACTGCTCAATGGCGTTGCGCCAGACAAACTCCGCCGCAAGCGCGCGTAGAATGCACACGTGCAGGTCTATCCGGTCACATGGTTGATTCTTGTCGGCGTCGTTGGTTCGGTCATTGCCCTCGGCATGATCACCAACTTGCTCGGCGCAGCGCTTGGCCCGTGGCGCTGGCTTGCTGCAACGTTCCCAGAACAGCCGCGCTATGCAGATGCCGACCGTGGCGAAGCATCGTTTACACTGACGAAGAAGCCCTTCACTGCGTACACGGGCAGCCCGCGCCGTGTGCGTCCGCTGCTGACCACCTTGACCTGGGTGTTTTGGCTGGGCTTCGCGCTCTGGCTTGTGCTAGGGTTTTCAGGCCTGCTTGGCGCCGGACTCGCGAGCGGACTGGGCGCTCTTCTCTGGGTGTCGTCATTCGGCTTCTACACGTTGCTCCTGGGATGGTGGTCCTGGCGCATCCTTACGATGCCCGCTTGGCCGCAGCAGGTCGAGTACATGGCCGACGATGACTGCCTGCATATCCGTCGCATCAGCGACATCGTCGCGCGCTACCCCTGGATCAGCGTGCCTTGGAGCCAAATCGGCACCTTTCAACTGCAAGGAGACACTGCACTTTTTCCCGTTGACCATCGCTGGGTGACAACCTCCGTCGATGTCATCCGTCGCGAGTTGCAAGTGCGCGCTGCGATGGGCGAGGACCCGACGGATGCACCATACGCAACCGACCCCCTTGTCGGCTCGCCCGATATCATGCGGGAATGACACGACGATTCAATCGCATTGCGCCGGCACTCCTCGTTTGTGGGGCTGCTTCAACAACAAATGCGCAAGAAGCACCCCCCCAAGCTGAGCCGTCTCGCCTGTCAGTCACGCTCGATGGCGGTGCGCAAACGATTCTGGAGGCCGATCTTGACGGCCCCGACGCAACTGTCTCAGTGACGCGCGCTGATGCAAACGCTACGATCAGCTTCCAAGCCCATGAACGCTGGCGCTTCAGCCTCGACCTCGGCACCGGCTTCCTTTGGTACGACTTCGATGGCGAGCTCGACCTCGGTGCGGGCGATATCCTGGACAATGCGCGCACGCACGACATTCGATTCACTGCCATCCATATCATCGACCAGACCTGGTCCGTCGTCGCCGGCGGCATGATCAATGCAAGCCTCGAAGATGGCGCCGACGTTGGCGATAGCTTGACCTACGGCGGCTTCGGTGCAGTGGGCTATCGTGCAAACGAGCGACTTTCATTGCGCTTCGGCGCAGCCGTGCGCACCCAACTTGAAGACAACGCCCTCCTGCTTCCATATATCGGCGTGCAGTATCAACTCTCCGACACAACTGCCCTGCGCAGCAAGGGCCTTGGCCTCGAGTTCTCAATGCAAATCAACGACGAGCTCACTGCTTCGATCTTCGCGCAGTATGACCTCCATGCCTTTCGACTCGCTGATGACAATCCGGTGCTTTCTGCGGGCGTGCTCGAGGACCGCATGATCATCGTCGGCGCTTCCGCCATGTGGCGACCCGATCCACAGTGGTCCATCAACGCCACTGTTGGCACAACAGTCTGGCGCGAATTCTCTTTCCGCAATGACAGCAGCAACGACCTAGGCGATGTCGAAACAGACACCGCGCCGGTGCTTGCTCTCCGCGCATCATTTGACTTCTGAGATCGCTCGCTTCAGCACATCGAGCATCGCCGGTGCGATGCGCTCTCGCCCCGTGCTGTGCTCATCAAAAACCGTTATCGCTGAGGCTTGATATGGCTCGAAACGCAGCGCCACATGCTCCAAATACATCTGGCCATTCGGCCCGCCATACATTGCATCGCCGACCAGTGGCGCCCCGAGTCCCGCCAACATCACACGGATCTGGTGATATCGCCCCGTGTGCAACCGAATGAGCGCGTGCGACTGGTCCACATGCTCCGGCGCTGGTTGTGCAGCAAGCACATCCATACGCGCCACCTGCCCGCCCGCGCGCACAAGCTCCGCCCGCTTGCCCTTGCGCTTGATATATGCCCTCTGCTCGCCAACGAGCGCCTTCGCATCACCCTCCACGCGCACGATATACCACTTTACCCATGCATTCTGTGCGATCTGTTCATTGTGATGCGCAATCGCCTCCGCCGTCAGCGCAACAACCATATACCCGCACGCAACCCGATCTAACCGGTGTGGCAACTTCGCGTCCGGACACGGCTGCACGCCCGCCACACGCCCTGCGCGCACCTGTTCAATCAATGACACGCCGCGCACATCATTGGGAATCTCGCACGACAACCCCGCGGGCTTCACGAGCACAACCTCGTGCGCGCTCCGCCACGCAAGTTGGATTTCACAGGCCCCACTCATTTGTTCGGCAACGGCTCCGCCGGCGCACTCGTCCAAGGTTCATCGCCCCGCAACCGACGTGCGATGTCACAAATGATCCGTGGGTCGTCAAACGCTTGCATGTGCGCAAGCTCCAACGGCTCATTCGTCACCCACCAGGGCGTCACGCCGACGGGCGCCGCGTTGCGCTCACCAACAATCGTGTCACCCAACCGCACATACGGCACGATCTCGTAGCCAATGTGTGCATCGTCGAGGTGCGCAAGGAAATCCGATCCCGCCCGCATCTTGAGTTGCCGCTTGTCCAACGTCGGAAGCTTCGCCATGTCGGCGCCCCGGTGCGGCGATCCGATCGTGAACAACCGACGCACGACCAGCCGCTTGCCATCATCAGCGCTCATTGCTGGCGCTGCGCAGTACCGCCCCACCAGGCCGCCCATCGAAATACCGACGACATCCACTTCCACAGAACAACTCGGATCGTCCGACGGAAACTTCTTCTCCACCGCCTCAATCACCCGCGCGCGGCACTGATCAAATGTGCTCGTCGTCAGGAACGACACCGAAACCACATGCTCGCCATCACCCGTGGCATCGCGCAACATCTCCGCCGCCTTGCCCGACGCAAACCCCGGATCGAAGAACCCCGCAAGCACTACGACAGGACGCTCGAGCGCCTTGGGCGCCTTTGCCATCGCGCGCAAGTCCTCCCGCGCGCCCTTAATCGTCAGCGGAAATGAAGGGTTTTCGGGCATGTGACACGCCGACAGGACAAGCGGGATAACCAACGCTGTGCCAATCATACAGCGCGCCCGCCTCACCGCCCCTCCACTGTCAACCCCGTCAGCTTCTCGACATCACCACGCGCGATCTTCTCATACCCGCTGCCAAGTTCCCCAATCGGATCGGGCGGCACGATGTCCACCTTCTTCTCGCCCAGCTTCGCCTCACCGCGCTGCACCCTCTCCTGAAACGCTCGGCACTCTACCAACAACCGCTCCAGGATCTCCGCCTCGCCAACATTCGCAACCTTCTCGCCTTGGACATAGATGATGCCACGACGATCGCCCGCAAACACCGCAACGTCCGCGCCCTCCGCCTCGCCGGGCCCATTCACCACGCATCCCATCACCGCGACCTTCATCGGCACCACGATCTCGCGCGCAAGTGTCGTGCGCACCTCCTGCACAAGCGTGAACAAATCCACCTGAATACGCCCGCACGTCGGACACGCAATCAGATCGGCGCCGAACCGCTCGCGCAGGCCAAGCGAGTACAGCAGCTCCAGCCCATCCTCCACTTCATATACCGGGTCGTTCGCATAGCTGATGCGAACCGTGTCGCCCACGCCTTGCGTCAACAATCCTGCCAGCGCCGCGATCGACCGCACCGCGCCCGTTTCCTTGGGCCCGGCGTGCGTCACGCCAAGATGCAACGGATGGCGAAAGCGCTCGGAAATCACCTTGTACACCGCGACCGTGAACGCCGCGTCCATACTCTTTGCGCTGATGCAGATGTCGTGGAAGTCCTGCTCATAGAAGATGTCGAGATATTCCTCGAGCTTTGCGACGATGAGCGCAAGCAAATGTGCCTGCTTGCCGCCCATCTGGTTGCGCTCGAAGAAGGCGCCGAGCTCCTTCATGCGCTTCTGCTTGTCCTTGCGCTCAATGATCGAGCCCTCATTCACCCCCACGCGGATCGGCAATCCTCTTTCCTTGCACGCCGCGATCACATCATTCACCTGCGCACGGTCCGTGATGTTGCCCGGATTCAGCCGAATCTTGTGGACCCCCGCCTCGACCGCCTCCAGCGCACGCTTGAAGTGAAAATGCACATCCGCCACGATCGGCACGCTCACCCGCGGCAGAATCTCCTTCAGCGCCTCCGTGTCCTTCCGCTCGGGCACCGCCACGCGCACAATGTCCGCTCCCGCTGCGACAAGCTTGTTGATCTCCGCGACGCACGCATCAACATCGTGCGTGTACCCCGCGGTCATGGTCTGCACGCTCACCGGCGCGGGCCCGCCAAGCTCGGGCGGCGACTCGAGCGTCGCATCCGGATGCCGCTTCGTGGGCGACCCACCCCCAATGCGCACGATCCCCACGCGCTCATCGCCACACACAATCTGTTGGGTCGGCCTGCGTGGGAACATGCCGCAAGTGTATGCAGAGTCCTGCTCCCTCTCCCCGCCTGCGGGAGAAGGTGGCTCGACGAAGTCGAGTCGGGTGAGGGGCCTCGCATAAGCAATCGACCTAACATTCACCAATGCCCCGCCGCCCGCCACTCCACGAACAACTCGGTGTGTCGAAGAAGGAGCTACGTCAGTACAAGAACGCGATGTGGAAGCGCGTTTGCTGGCGCCTTCTGCTCACATGGGGAATGGGCGCATACATGCTGACAGGCGTCGCCCTTGGGGCCGCGTTTATCTTGCCGGAATATCGCGAACAGATTCCGATTTGGCTGATGAACTGGACGGTCATGTTCTTGAGCGCCATGGCCATGGGCACTGCCGCGCAGCTCCGCTTTCGCCGCCTCTTCCGTGAGCACCTCACCGAACCACGCTGCATTCATTGCGGCTACGACCTCAAAGGCCTCGCCAACACCCCACCCAACCACATCACCTGCCCCGAATGCGGCAAACCTTCACCACACCTCCAGCCCACAGATCGCCCCGCATAGGATGGCGCCATGGACGAGGCAGCACTCGCCAAACTCCCACCACCCGAACGCGATCGAGCCAAGGAGATCATCGCCGCCCGCGCGCCTGGCTCCGCCCTCTTTGCAGGCTTCATCGGCATCGCGACCATCGTCGTCGGCACGCCCTTCATGCTCTTCGCCAGTTTCGTCATCGGCGGCCCGATCCTCGCGCTCCTGCTGGGTGGCCTCCCCATCGTCGCAGGTCTCTTCCTCGGTCGCGCAACTCACCGCGCACGCATCGAACACCTTGTCGCCACAAAACTCCGCAAGGGCCAATGCCTGTGGTGCGACTATGACTTGACCGGCGCAACCACAAGTGCCTTCAGCCTCACCTGCCCCGAATGCGGCAAAGACTCGCCCCGCCTTCCAACATCGCCAACACCCGGCTAGCCCCGACCGCAAGGGAGGGGGTTCTTGCGCCCATCATGCACGCCTAGGATGAGCATCATGTCCCTCAAACGCCGCAAACTCCCCATCTGGGAAACACAACTTGACCTCTCGCCCGCCCAGCTCAAGCAATACGAGAACCTCGCGCGCAATCGCCACCGCCTCCGCGGCTTCATCCCCGCCGTCATCGGCGCCGCCGTCGCACTCAGCGCCGTGCCCATCACGGGCGTCGTGCTCGGGTTTCGCACGCCGATTGGCAGCATGAGCGGCTTCTCACCATTGACCAACAGTGTCGACACGGGCGGCGCCATTGCGATGGCCATCGCCCTCCCCGCAGTTCTTGGCATCGGTGTTGCGACGTTGCTCTACCGCCGATGGATGCATCCGATCATGTACGACTACTTCACGCGCCCGCGCTGCTTCCATTGCGGCTACGACCTGAAAGACCTCGCCCACCACGAAGCGACCTACACGCGCTGCCCGGAATGTGGCCAGACCTCCCCGCGCGTGCATCTGCCGGCGAACTAACGCGCGGGTGCCCCGGCTTGCTTGTCAAGCCGGGTCTGCAGAACTGCACATCGCTCCACTCCGGGGTTGCAAGCAACCCCGGGCACCCCATCACTCCGTCTCTGCGTCACTGCGCCACTGCGTCTCTTCTCCCACGTTCGCCCACCGCAGCTTCCGCACGCCGATGTACGCCAGCGTCTCGAACACCATCATGCCCACGAAGAATCCAACCCCCGGCAACACAAACTGCAGGCTCGTCACAATCGGGTTCATCCAACTCGGCGTGTTGTTGACCAACGGTGCAGCGGGCAGGCGCGCCCCGAGTTGCCAACCAACCGCCACCAGCGCCCCCGCCACGATCCAACCCACGCACGCGTGCCCGCACACCGCCTGGCTCACCTCTTGCGTGATCCGCCAACCGTTCTTTCGGCCGATCAAACGCAGCCCCAACATCTCAATGTATGTCAGCACCAAGCACGTCGCCGCACTCATGCACAGGAACGCGGCATCCGCGCCCGGATCCCGCAGCGGGCGTCCCCATGCCGTGTTCGCAAGTCCGAGCCACGCGAACACGCTCGCGGTGACCGCACAGAAGAAACCGAACAGCCCACTGTGCCATCGCTCAGGAAGCACCGCATCCCACACCCCTCGCGGCCGCCTTGCCAACAACCACATCGTGCGCACAAACGTCACCGGATCTGTCCGCTGCTGAAACGGCGTCCCGATCCTGCGCCCTGGCAACGACTCCCCCACGGGCGTCCCGCATTCCGCGCACTTCCCATCCCTCGGCGTCCCCGTCAGGTCATACCCGCACCGCTCGCACAGCAGCACCGTCGGATCACGCAACTCATTTCGTCGGGCCATCAACTTCCCATTCGGCTTCAGGCCCGCCAAGGGTCCACCCCCGCGCCGTCGGGCCGACCCGGTACCATCCCCCGCCATGATCCGCATCCAGCGCATCACCCCCGGCCACGCTCTCTACGCCCAGGAAGTCGCCTTGCGCGAACTCGTCCTGCTCAAGCCCATTGGCTATGACCACGCTCGCTTCTGCCGGGAGTACCCCTACGAGGACCGCTTTGTCCACTTCGTCGCGATCCACCCCCTGCCGACGGGCGACCGGGTGGTCGGCTGCGCCCTGCTCCTCCCCCCCGCCGATGGCGACGGCCAGGCCAAAGGCGGCAAGCTCATGCAAATGGCCGTCGACCCCCAGCGCCAGCGCGAAGGCATTGGCCAGAAGCTCGTGGTCGACCTTGAGCGCTACGCCTTCGCACGCCTCGGGCTCAACCGCCTCTATTGCCACGCACAGCTTTCCGCAGTCCCCTTCTACGAACGCCTCGGCTGGATCATCGAGGGCGAGGAGTTTGATGAGGCCGGGATCCCGCACCGGAAGATGTCGTTCGAGGCCGAGGTCCCCGGGCGGGCCTGAAACCGCCGATTCGACCCCCCAGACTGGTCCCAGGGCCACCAGCCCGCAATGATGTAAAGAGATGGGCACCGAAGTTCGCCAGTTGTTCAAGAGCAAAGACCTCCGCTGCACACGCCAGCGGGCCGACGTCTACGCGGCCCTCGCGGCGACGAAGTGCCACCCCACCGCCGACGAATTGCACTCAACGCTCAGCGCCCGCGGCTGCTGCATGAGCCTCGCCACTGTCTACAACACCCTCGAAGCTCTCTGCAAGGGCGGCATGTGCCGCAAGCTCACCCCCGCTTCAGGACCGGCTCGCTTCGACGCCGACACCACCGACCATGTGCACATCATGGTCGATGACGGGCGCATTCTCGACGCACCAGAGGAAATCAACGAACGCCTCGCCGCGGGCTTGCCCAAAGAGCTGCGCGACGAACTCGAACGCCAACTGGGCCTGTCGATTCGCGAGCTGCGTGTAAGCGTGCGGGCCGCTGCAAGGTAGCTAGCCGCCCATAGGCGGCGTGCCGTCGGGCTCCACTTGCCACAACATCCGTGGCATCTCGCGCCCCGTCAGATGAAACAGCAACATCGCCGTTGCGGTCGCAGCGCTGCGTCGCCGCACCGTCGCGCGATCACCCGGGAAAACAAATCGGCGGGCTTCCACATCAACGTCCGATGACGAGGCCCGCCCAATCCACACCGTCCCCACGGGCTTCTCCCTGCTCCCGCCATCTGGCCCCGCAATCCCTGTGATAGAAAGTGCATGCGTCTCATGCGTGCCTGGGATCTGCGCATGCAACGCGGTACGCACTGCGCCTGCAGCCATCTCGCGCGCCGTCTCGCCACTGACGGCGCCGTGCGCCTCCAACACGGCGCGCTCGACACCAAGCACACGATGCTTCAGCTCATTCGAATACGTCACGAACCCGCCCACGAAGTTGCTCGACGACCCCGAAATCGACGTGATGCACTCCGCCAGCATGCCCCCCGTGCACGACTCCGCGGTCACCAATGTCGCGCCCCTTTGCTTAAGCTCCTCAAGAAGCGCTACGTAGATTGGCGGCGCAACCTCAGCGCCGGGATCATCCACAACAGCAAACCGATGCGAGGCGAGCACACGCTCCACCTCCGCATCCGTCGCCTCAATTAACCGCTCTGCATCCTCCTCAGCACCCTCATACCGAATCCGCAGCGAAATCACGCCATCGCTTGCCGTGATTCCGACCAGTGGATTGCGATCCCGATCGAGCAGCGGGCCCAACCGCCGCGCCGCCTCGCTCTCCGCAGGGCCATAATGATGAATCACCCGCGCGCGGATCACATGCCCGACCGGTCGCTTGATCGCGGGCGCCACGAACGCTTCAAACATGGGCCGGTTCTCGTGCGGCGGCCCCGGCAACATGAATACCTCAACCGCCCGATCCGCAACACGATACTGCGCACGCAACCCCGGCGCCGTGCCATGCGGATTGCTCAGGCACGTGGCCGACGCCGGCCGCAGCGCCTGCATCGCATTGGCCTCAGTCAGCTCCCGCCCGCGCTTGCGAAACAGTGCCTCCAGTTCCCGATACGCCACCTCGTCGCGCACAAGTGCATCACCCAGCAATGCTGCCAGCACCGCGCGCGACAAATCATCCGCCGTCGGCCCAAGCCCGCCCGTCGCCACGATCAGGTCGGCATTATTGGCCAACCGCCGCAGCGCCGCCAGCATCGCCTGCACATCGTCCGGCACGGCCACATGCTCGATCACGCGCACACCCATTGCGGTCAGTTGGTTGCTCAACCACTTGGAATTGGTGTCGAGTGACTGCCCGATCGCGAGCTCATCACCGATCGAGACCACCGTCGCGTGCTGAAACACCTGGCCCATAGTCAATCCACGATAGGATTGTTCTTGGTCCCTGCAAACTCGCCGGCAAATCGAATCGCCACAGTGTTGACGGCGCCGGGCTTCTCGAGCGGCTTGCCCGCCAAATACACCATCGGGTCACCCAACTGCGCGAGTCCACGCTCGAGCACGATCTTGTCCGCCATCGCCGCAAAGTCCGAACGGTGCTCCGGCGCCCCACTGCAGTGCAGTGGGAACACGCCGTAGAGCAGGCACATTCGACGCGCCGCCTTCTCGTCACTCGTGAACGCGAGAATCGGCACGCGGAAACCGTTCTGCGAAAGATGTCGCGCCATGCCGCCTGTTTGCGACCACACGACGATCAGCTTCGCGCCGATGTCACGGGCCATGTGCCACGCGCCGTGCGCCAGCGCAGGCATGATCCGGTGAGGATCGCGCAAGCGCCGCCGGGCAAGCATGCCGTCCGGATTCTCTCGGATCGATTGCTCCGTCGCGTCCGCCACGCGGCGCATGGTCTCGACCGCCAGATCGGGATTGCGCCCCACCGCGGTCTCGGCGCTCAACATCACCGCATCCGCACCATCCAGAATCGCGTTGGCAACGTCCGACACTTCCGCTCGCGTCGCCGTGGGCTTGTCGATCATTGACTCGAGCATTTGTGTGGCGACAATGCAGGGCCGCCCCAACGCGTGCGCAGCGCGCACCAGCTGCTTCTGAATCACCGGCACGCGCGCCAGATCCATTTCCACGCCCAAGTCACCACGCGCCACCATAATCCCGTCCGACGCGTCGATGATTTCATCAATGTGATCCACCGCCTGGGGCGTTTCGATCTTCGCCACGATCGGAATCGTCGGCGCAAAGCCGGATGCATACAGCCCAGTGCCGCATGCTTCTTCCGTGCAAACCGTATCAAAGCGACGGCGAAGTGTGCGCACGTCGTCCGCATCGCGCACGAAAGACAAGGCAAAAAAATCGAGCCCGCGCTCAACGCCCCACGCCACGCAAGCCCAGTCATGTTCCGTGAGCGATGCAATGCGAAGCGTCGAATCGGGAAGGTTGATGCCCTTGCGCGTCGTGACGCGTCCGCCAACCGTCACACGGCACAACGCATGCCGATCCGCTTCGTCTTCCGATGTCTCGACGCATAGCATGCGCACGCGCCCGTCATCGATCAACACGCGATGCCCCGCTTTGAGATCCGTCGCCACGTTCGGATAGCTCGCCGCCAACACCGGCGTCGGTCCGTCAATGCACTCTTCGGCATCAGGACGGATGATCACATCCTGCCCGGGCTTGAGCATGATGCCCGCGTCTGGCGTCTTGCCCACGCGAATCTTCGGACCACACAAGTCACCCAACACTGCCACCGGCACCTGCATCCGTGCAGCAGCCTCACGAATCACCGCCAACCGCGTCGCATGCTCATCAAATGAACCATGCGAGAAGTTCATCCGAAAAATAGTCGCACCATTCTCAATCAGCTTGGTGATCACATCCGGATGGCTCGTCGCAGGCCCGATCGTCGCGACGATTTTCGTCAGCGTGGGCTTCCAAGGCCGATCGCGCTCGTTGAACAGGACCGCCGATGTCTGCATGGTCGCCACCGCTGTCACGCGCACACCCCCGGAGATGCATCGACCACGCGCCCGGGTCGCCTGCCCCGGATTTGCGCGAAGCGCCCGACCAGCCGGTTATCGGGATCGACCAGGCCTGCCCTTGACATGCCGATAGCCTACCCTGTTGTGCATGTCGAACACATCGCAGGCGAGTTCAAAGCCCAGTGGACATGTCCCCGTCGCCCTTGTCACGGGAGGCTCGTCGGGCATTGGCCTCGCCGCCGCGATTCGCCTGGCCGAGCGCGGTTTCCGCGTCTGCATCGTCGGACGACAACAGCCCAAGCTCGACGATGCAATCGCCCGACTCCACCAAACCGCAGGCGTGCAAGGTCACGCCCCGGGCGGCGAGCGCTTCGCGTCCTTCCAATGCGATCTCGCCGAGTCCGATGCGCCGCAACAACTTGTGCGCGAGGCAGTGCAGAAGCTGGGCAGGCTCGATGCCATCGTGCTCAATGCCGGCGACGCTTCGCTCCTTCCCGTTGCCGAGACCACAGATCGCGCACTGCAAGATATGTTTGCGCTTAACACTTTCGCGCCCGCGCAGATGATCCGTGCAGCATGGCCAACATTCGCTGAGCAAGGTGGTGGCTGCATCGTCGCGGTTTCCTCCATCGCCGCGATTGATCCCTTCGAAGGCTTCTTCGCATACGGTGCAACCAAGGCCGCCCTCAACAGCTTCGTCCGCAGCGCCGCCAAAGAAGGCGCCCCGCTCGGCATCCGCGCCTTTGCCGTTGCGCCTGGCGCTGTTGAAACACCGCTCCTGCGCTCCCTCATTGGCGAAGAGTCCCTCCCGACTTCAGCATGTCTCGTGCCGGATGATGTGGGTCAACTCATTACCGATTGCGTCGCCGGCGCCCGCCCGGATGACAATGGTCGCGCGATTTACATCACGCGGACCGAAGCCGGTGTGCAGATCAAGGTGGGTGACTAGCACGCTCTGCGCGCCTAGAATCTCCTCCACATCGATTGCAAGGAGGGACCATGCCAGCAAACAACCAAGCCATCATCGACGCACTCATCACCGCATATTTTGCCGAGATTGAGACCGTCATGAACTACATCGCCAACGCCAACAATCTCGACGGTGTCCGCGCCAAACACATCAAGACCTCGCTCGAAGCCGACGTCGCCGAAGAACTTGGCCACGCACAACTGCTCGCTAAGCGCATCAAGACCATCGGCGGCACGGTCCCCGGCTCCGAAGCTTTCAAGGCCGCCCAGCGCATGCTCCAACCCCCTGCTGACAACACCGATCTCGTCTCCGTCATCAAGGGTGTCATCGCCGCTGAGGAACAGGCCATGGCCAGCTACGAAAAGATCATCAAGCTCTCCGACGGCGTCGACTACCCAACGCAGGACATGGCGATCACCATCCTCGCCGACGAGCAGGAACACCGCCGCGAGTTTGTGGGGTTCTTGAAGGAATTCGAGAAGAACTGAGCGCAGCAGTATCACTCCCAAGCGCCAGCGCCGGGGTACTGTGCACCCTCTTCCTGCGGGAGAGCGTGGCTTGCCGCAGGCGAGTCGGGTGAGGGGTCTTGGAGGAGTTAAAGAAGACTTGTCATCAAGCGTCTGATCCAACAGCTTGAGCAACCTCCGGCTTCGCCTCCACCATCGCCGCCGCCTTCTTCTCACCGCGCGCAGCAATCCACCCCTTGATCGCCTCCCTCGTTGCAGGCCACCGCGCACTCGTCCGCTCATCAAGGAACGCATCGAACACGCCCTCGAGCATTCCCGCCAGTTGCAACGTCTGCGCGCACCGCCACGCGCGCTCCTGCGCCGGCGTCTCGAATGCTTCCTCGGGTTTGGGCTGCGCGCCGCCACTCACCTGCCACTTGTCCGCGTGCAACGTCAAACTCCACGGCAACGCCGCGCCCTCACCATCCGCAACAATCAATCCACTCTTGCGAGGCCACTTCCCACCCGCAAGCGCTTCCTTGGCTTCTGCAAGTCGAATCGGTGCCACGCCACCCGCATCGCCCCGCAGCGCCTGCGTCCCCGTCACACCCCACGCACACGAACTGTCCAGCGCACGATCAAGCGCGAGCGCAATGCGCCCCTCGCCGCCGCCCGCCCACTCAGGCACCTTCGCACCAACCTCCGGCGCGCCCGTCTCGCAACGATGCCATATCCAGATCAGCATCTCATTGCCAAGAAAGTCCGTCGGCTCACCGCCTGCGTGTGCCCAAGGGACCGCCGGCGCATTGAAGTCATACATCGGCACACCATCGTCATCATGCGCCCCGCGCCCGCCACTCGGCGCTTTCATGAACAGGCTTGGCTTGATGTCTTCGAGCTCGCGCGTTCTGCCGCGCTTGCTCAACATCCCCGCCGCCAGCGGCCCCGCGCTTATCGGCTTCAACGACAACCCGTCAAACACTTCGCGGAACCGCGCGCACAGTGCCTCGATCGTATTCCCCGCCGTTGCACTGCACAACACCACGCCGCTCGCCACATGCCACAGCACCTCCGCATGCACCGATCGGCGATAGTGCCCATCCGCCAAGTGCGACGCCAACGCTTGCTCAGCCATGTCTTTCGCTTCCGCACGCTCGGCACGATTCAGCCGCTCGCGCCCGCTCTCCTTCCGAAGCGCAGCCTCATGCTGTGCACGCAAGGCCCGCCGAATTTCAGCCGGCGGCGTATTCGTATCCACACGCACTCCAAACCACGCGACCGCCCCATCCATCAGCGCGTTTTTCTCGAGCGAGAACGAACTGTCATACAAATGCTCGCCCGCCGTGAACCCGCTCTCAAGCGCCAGCGGCACACCAACACTCGTCTCTTGAAACACATGCTCGCCCAGTTGCTTCAGTAGCGCATCGTCCGCGCGCGTTGGCCTGCCATTTGCGCCAACCACCTGCAACCGAACAAACCCAACCCGCCCGCTCATGAACGCCATCCTTGCGCCTCCTGCTATTGGTCGGCGCGCACGCTACCGCCACCACTCCCCATGGAGGCCCAACCGACACCCACCGCCACCAACCGCCACCCCCCGACAACTTGTGCACAATGTGAGCCCATGCGCTTCCTCATCGCACCGGACAAGTACAAAGGCACTCTCACTGCCCGCGAAGCCGCCCAAGCAATCGCCCGCGGCGTCCGCGCCGCCTGCACAGGACGCAACATCACCCCCGAGATCGACCTCTGCCCACTCTCCGACGGCGGCGAAGGCTTCCTCGACGTGATGGCCGAGGCCTACAGCGCCTGCATCGAACACTTCGATACGACCGATCCGTTGGGCAACTCGATCACCGTCCCCGTTGGTTTCACGGGCGAGGAAAACAATCACGCCATCGTCGAATCCGCCCTCATCATCGGTCTCCAACTCGTCCCGCCCGACAAGCGCAACCCTGAACAACTCTCCACCCGCGGCCTCGGCACGCTCCTCCTTGATCTTGCGCACAAAGGCAGCACGAAGGTCATCATCGGCTTGGGCGGCAGCGCCACCATCGACGGTGGCATCGGCATGGCATCCGCCCTTGGCTACCGCTTCCTCGACGCCAACAAGACCGAACTCCCCGCCATCGGCGCATCGCTCACTCAAATAGTCCGCATCGAACGCCCGCAATCGAATCCGCTCGACGGCGTGCGCATCACCGCGGCCTGCGATGTCGACAACTCGCTCCTCGGCGATCACGGCGCCGCGCGTACCTACGGCCCGCAAAAAGGCGCGTCACCCGAGCAAGTCGACCGTCTCGATGCCGGCTTGACCAAGCTGCTGCGCATCGCATCGGCCGATGATCGCACCTTTCTCGGCGCTGCCGGCGGCGTGCCATTCGCCCTGAGCACATGTGCGGGCTCGTCGCTCCAAGGCGGCGCACAGACAGTCCTCGACGCCGTCCGGTTTCGTGACCGCGCCGGACGTACCGACCTCACCCTCACGGGCGAAGGCTCGTTCGACGCTCAGACATCCCACGCCAAAGTCTGCGCGGCGGTTGTCGATCAATCCGGGGCGCCCGTCGTCGCGCTGCCGGGCCGACTCGCGCTCGAAGCCGACACCCGCGCCTTCGCCGCGATCCACCCCTGCACCCACCTCGGCGCCCCGCCACCATCCTCGCCCGCGGATGCCGCCGACCGCCTCACCCGCGCCGCGCACCACGCCCTGCTATCCTTCCTTTCATGACCGCCATCCCCGAATCCCAGATCCTCCGCATCTCGCGCAAGCGCCTCGATCCGCTCGAGAATGCCTACGTCCCCGCGATCATCAAGGGCTTCGGCACCACCTTCCGCCACCTTTTCACGAGCTTTGGCCAGTCCAAGATCCCGGTCATCGGTGCATCCAAGACCAGCATGACCATGCAGTACCCTGAGGAGCGCAAGGAGCACAAGCGTCCCGAGCAGGGCGGCATGCAGGTCTCAAACTTTCGCGCGGTCCATCGCTTGAACAAGGACGACGCCGGCCGCGTCAAGTGCGTCGCCTGCATGATGTGCCCGACCATCTGCCCGGCCAACTGCATCCACATCGAAGCCGCGGAATCCCCCTGGGATGACCGCGAGAAATACCCCGCGAAGTTCGAAATCGACGAACTCCGCTGCATCTACTGCGGCATGTGCGAAGAAGCCTGCCCTGTCGACGCGATCGAGCTCACGCCGCAATACGACATCGTGGGCCGCACTCGCCAGGAAATGATCTTCGACAAGAACAAACTGCTCGAGATCTATGACGCCACCATCGACCGCAAGCCGATGTGAATGCACCGGCCCCAAGCGCGAGCGACGGGCTTACAATCCGCCCCGTGCCCGCCCAACCTTCCACAGTCGGTCCCTACACCATTGAGTCCGAACTCGGGCGTGGCGGCATGGGCGTCGTTTACGCGGCCCGCGATGACCGACTGGGCCGCCGCGTCGCCATCAAATCCATCGCGCCTGAACTCGCCGGCAACACTGAACGCCTCGCGCGCTTCGAGCGCGAGGTGCGCCTCCTTGCCGCCGTCACCCATCCCAATATTGCGACGGTCTACGGCCTTGAGGTGGACGCCGGAACGCGCTACATGGTCATGGAGCTCGTCG
The DNA here is from genome assembly GCA_020427635.1 of Phycisphaerales bacterium. Lineage (GTDB taxonomy): Bacteria > Planctomycetota > Phycisphaerae > Phycisphaerales > UBA1924 > JAGQOH01. Next base: position 14,398 of record JAGQOH010000027.1, on the reverse strand, counting down.
AAGGCGAACCACTCTCAGCGATCATCGATCAGCGCAAACTCCAAGCCGACGAGGCTATTGCAATTTGCGCGCAAATCGCCGCGGCCATTGAGGCCGCACACGCTGCCGGCATCGTCCATCGCGATCTCAAACCGGCCAACGTCATTGTCAAAGAAGACGGCGCCGTCAAAGTTCTTGACTTTGGCCTCGCCCGCGCAGAAGAGTCGGCCACCACCTCATCCGACTCCATCCCAACCGCATCCCTGCGCTACGACCCGGTCACGCGCGAAGGCGTCGCGCTCGGCACACCCAACTACATGTCCCCTGAACAAGCGCGCGGCCGCACAGTCAACAAATCCACCGAGATCTTCTCCTTTGGTTGCGTCCTCTTCGAGTGCCTGACCGGCCGGCGCGCCTTCGATGGCGACACGCCAACCGATGCGATTGCCGCGCTCATCGAACGCGACGCCGACGTTTCGCTCCTCCCGCCCAACACGCCGCACCGCGTTCGCCTCATCCTCGAGCGCTGCCTCCGCAAGGATGCCCGTGAACGCCTGCGCGACATTGGCGATGCGCGCCTCGAGCTCGAGACCGCACTTCGCAATCGCGAGTGGACGACAACTCAGCTCAACCTCGCCGCAGCGCCCCCGCCAAAACGCGCCGCCAAACTCTTGGGCGTCCTCAAAGCCGCCGCCTTCGTTATCGCCGGCGCCGCAATCGCGTGGTGGGCCTCCCTCCGTGGCGGCGCTGAGCACCCCACGCCCGAGCCCACCCGCTTCACCATCGATCTCCCCACGGACGCAACCCTCGGCATCGCCCGTGCCATGAATGGCTTTGACATCTCTCCGGACGGCCGCACCATCGCGTATATCTTCGAGCCACCCAACGCCGAACCAGAGCTCCACATCCGTTCGCTCGACTCTTTTGAATCACGCATCATTGACACTGTGAAACAGCCGCGCGGCCCAGCCTTCTCGCCCGATGGCAAGTGGATCGCATACCTCGATGGCTTTGAACACATCAAACGCGTCCCGGTCAAGGGCGGCCCGACGCAACTCATCGGCACCCCCAGGCAAGGCGCCACCGTGACCAATGGACCCATCCTCTGGCTCGACGATGCGCACATTGCCTACTCCGACGGCGCGGATGTCATTCGTCGCATCGGTGTCGAAACAGGTGAGAGCACCATCCTCGCCCAGCCTCAGCATGAGATGCTCGGGTTCAGTGAACCCGTTCGCACGCCCAACCCCAATGGCCTGCTCGCCTCGTCCTGGACCGGCGCCACACGCTCGAAAAATTGCCTCGCATGGATCGACGTGCGCTCCGGCGAAGCGCACCCTGTGCTCTATCGAGCAACCAATCCCCAAGTTGTTGCAGGTCGATTTGTCGTCTTTAACCGCGACGGTGCTCTCTGGGCGGTTGAGTTCGATTTCAATGCGGTCAAAGCCCTCGGGGAACCTCGCCTCGTGTTGCCCGGCGTGGCCAGCGGCAGCTGGGACAACGGCGCTGCATACCGCATCTCAACGCGAGGCGATCTGATCTTCGCCCCAGGCGCCAGGCAGGGTGTCGGGCGACGACTGGTCTTCGCCGATCGAACCGGCGCCACCACAACCGCTGTTGACTTTGACGGCTCATTCCTTGATGACTTCGCAATGACACGCGATGGCACGCAGATCGCGTGGACATCGCTTGACGACAAAGTCGATCTCTGGGTCGCAGATCTCTTCACCGGCACACGCCAACGCTACCAGCCCGATGGCGAAATCTACCAGCCAACGTTTACTGCAGATGGAAAGCACATGCACCTTATTATGATGCAGGATGGTGTGTCCTATGCCGAAGTGCTCGATCTTGACACCGGGGTCTTGGAGCGTATCCCAGACGCTGCGCACAAATTCATCGCCACCGCCGCGGCAGACGGAACTTGTCTCGGGACGATCGGCGACGCGGAGCGCTCAAACTTCGACATTGTCCGCTTCTACCCAGATGACGAGTGGCGCACAGAACCCCTGATCGCCACCAACAACATGGAATGGGTTTTCCCAGGGTCTCTTTCACCTGATGGAAAGTGGTTGCTCTACGGCTCAACCAAGTCAGGTAATGGCGAGATCTACGTCCGCCGCTTCCCCGATGGCGAACGCGACTGGCGCCTCACACTGCCCGGCGCCGACGAAGCCGCCTGGTCGCATGATGGCTCGAGCATCTTTGTTTCGACGGGCGACGCCGTCCCCGGGTATCACGAAATCAGTTTCTCCGTGGACGCACAGTCCGGCGCACCTGTCTTGGGGGATCCGGCACTCCTCTTCGCTTCACGCACCCCAATTGAATCATCCAACCTCGCAGTGACACCCGACGACCGCCTCCTGGTCATTGACCTCGCCGACTGGGAAAAACAGCCCGGACGACTCAACGTCATCCTCAACTGGGCCACCGAACTCACGCGAATCTTCGACGAGCCCGTCAGGTAAGCGCTACGGACACACCGTGCCGAAATTGAACAGCAGGACTTGCAGATCGTCCAGGTTGACCACGCCGTCAAAGTTCGCATCCCCAGGGCACGAGCAGTCGCAGCGCCCGCAGAGCGCGAACGCCGGCTCGCCGCTCTCTGCAGTCCACGCTCCACCCGGCGCCCGGTACGCGCACTGCCCGCCCGCCTGCTCCACGAGCCAGTACCACGTCGCCGGTTCAACATCACTCACCACCGACAACCAATACGTCACGCCGGGCAGCGCCTCGAACGGCTCATCCAGCGGAATCTCAAACCGAAACACCTTCCGCGGCGAACTCAACCCCGTCGCGGACCCGCCCGCCGGCGTCGGATGCACAGTCGTTGTCGCCGTGTGCAGCACAACCCCCGGTGCACCAAGCGCATTGCTCCAGATGTTCACCTTCATCCGATGACCGGGATAAATGAACGCATTGTTGTTGTCGTTCACACCCCACACCGTCACCGTTTCGATTGACCCGCCCCCCGGCAGCATGAAGTCGTTCGCTCGCTCCCGCTGTGCCGACGGTGCCGCATTCGCTTGCGTGTTGCTCACCTTCGGGAACGCAGCGTAGTTCGGATTGCGTTGCAAAAGCGTCCGACCGCATACCGGCTTGCACACCTGATCCCACTGCGCCACATACAACAGCGCATTCGCCATCAACTTCGCGCCATCTGTCGTCGGAACCCACCCTGATCCGGTAACGGGCGGAAAGAAATTTAGATCGATCCGTCGCCCGTTCTTGTCATGCCGCTCTGCAACCAAGACCTCACCGGTGCTCCAATCCGCAATCCGCTCCGCACGCAGCACCACACCACCCTCGCCCCGAGAACTCCCAACACCACCGTCAAACGTGGTGACATCCTTCAATACCGGATGGTTTGGCTGTTGCCGTGTTCCAATCGTCGCATGCCCCGTGTGCGTGAAATTCTGCACGAAGTTGATGCAGAAGTAGTCCTCCCAATAAAACCGCCCACGCAACGTATAGCTGACATCGTTCACCTGAAACGCGTACATCCCCACCACAACGCCGCCGCCCGCATCGACATACGTCGCCAGTCGATCGCCGAGCAACGTCGAATCAGTGATCGCTAGATTCGTCCACACCAAGACCGCGTCGAACTGCATCAAGTAGGCAACCTCAGGAGTCCCCCCGGATGTGTTGTATGCGTCCCACACCACACCCGGCATCGCCGCACTCAAACGCGCGAACACATCGTTGAAATTCGCAAGCGTGTCAGAAGGCAGCAGCAAGACGCGCGGCCCGCCCGCTGCGCGCGCCACCACTTCGGGCGCTTCGGGCAACGCACCCTGCCCCAAAGCACCCACCGCGCCAAGCGACAACATCGCCCACGCGGAAACCGCCCCACCGACACACACCCGGCGCGACGCATCCATTGTTTGTCACCTCTATGCGCGCTTCACGCGTTCGCCTACCTGCACACCGTCCCAAACGTGAACAGCAGTATCTGCAAGTCATCCAGATCGATGTCACCATCAAAATCGTTGTCACCCGGGCAGCAGAAGCAATCGCCACACAGTTCAAACGCAAAGCCACCGCTCGTCGGACCGACCCATGGCTGACTTGGCGACTCGCGCGTCGCCGACGTACCGCCCGCCGCACGCGCCCATGCCCACGTCACCGTGGCACTTCCTCCTGCTGGAGAATCGCCCAAGACGCTCAGCCAATACACAGTGCCCGGCGCGGCGACAAAGGGATACTCCAGATCCAACACGATGCGCTCCCCTCGCGTACTCCGGACGGGAACGCCGGTGGCGGTCTCGCTATACAAGAGAGCGCCTGGCAGCCCGCCAGACTGCGCGTAGATATTGACCGCAAAGTGCTGCGCCTGCGGGCGATTGTTGAAGCCGACGCCATACCCACCCCACCCGGTGATCTTCTGCACCCTGCCGCCGTCCGCGATGGAAAACCGGCTTGCGCACTGTCTCGTGAACGCAGGGTTCCATGGCGTGTTGCTTGAGTTCGCGCCGCCACCAAGCACTGACTGAGAGAAAAGTGCAGGTCCGCATCCCGGTCCCTCGACGAGCGGACACCCGCTTGCATAGACCAGCGCATTCGAAAGCAGACGCCCGCCGCTGGTCGCAGGATTCCAAGACAAGCCGCTTACGTTGCTCGAGGGCGGAAAGAAGTTGAGGTCCACACGCCGACCCTGCAGGTCAAACCGCGTAGCCACCAAAACCTCTCCCGAATTCCAACTGGCAATGCTTTGCGCATTTGGGTGCAACACGCCCGACCCACGCCACGACGCGGACCCGCCGTTGAAGTTCACCACGCCTTGCATCAACGGGCTACCAAGCACCTGCACAGTCCCAAGTGACGCCGCTCCTGTCACCGCTGCCGCCGCCACAGGCGTGATGCAATACTCCTGATTTGCCAGAAAATCGCCGCCAGGGCGAAGCGCAGAGCTGCTGACTTGATGGCAGAACTGCCCCACCACCACGCCATGACCAAAACGCGTCAGCCTGCTCAAGAGGTTGCCCAATGCGTTCTCATCGAAGAACGAAAAGTTCGACCACGTCAGGCTCGCATCAAATCCAGCCGTCAACGAAAACGCCGGCGTCGCGTTCCGCACATCAAACACAGTCACGCTCGCAATGCGCGGATCAGCCAAGAGGAAACTCGTGACATCATCGTTGTATGACGCGTTGTCCGTGCTGAACAACGCCACATCAACCGAGCAGTCCAACTCGCCCCGCGGCTGCACATTCCAGATTGTCCGTGCCGCCGGCCCGCTGTTGGGCCGCCACACCTCACCGGTCATCGAAACCTCGCCCGACCGATCCACCGGAGGCGCCAGCTCCGCCTGCGCGTTGTACTCCTCCACTGCGTGCATGATCCACGCAACCTTCTCCTCGCGCGTGTTGAACTGCGGCACCCGGCCATCCGGCGCCGCGTCGTCTAGGCCTCCCTGCGCGATCGCGCCGCTCGCCATTGAGCCAATCGCCACGATCGCAAGCATCATCCTCTTTGCAAACTGCATCTTCATGCTCCTCAGATCAATGACGTTGACTCAAAGACAGAACGAACCAAACCAGAACAGCAATATCTGCAAGTCATCCAGGTCCACATCGCCATCCCAGTCGGCATCGCCCGGGCAAAGGCAATCACAGAACCCGCACAACTCAAAGGCCATGTTCGAGGGCCAACTGTTCCATGCCCCCCCTCCGTTCCGAAACGCGCTCGCGTTGGCTGCGCTATCGCGCTGTTGCCACGACCAGGTGAACGGGTTGTCATCGCCCAACGGACTGAGCCAGTATCGCTGCCCAGGCGCCGCCTCGAACGTCGTTGGCAACTTGATCTCGAATCGGTAAACACGGTTGGCATCCGCGTTGTGATCGCCGATCCACTCAGGCTCAACATTTACAGTCGCCGTGTACACGATCGGCCCGGGCACCCCGCCTGCGTCCCGGTGAATGTTGACCACAAAGCGCTGCGCGATCGGTGGGTGATATAGCCCATGGCTGCCGAACCATGTCCCCCACAGTGCAATCTGGTGCACATAGCCACCCCCCGGCAGCGTAAAGTCGTCTGCCCAAGCTTGTGCATTCTGGATGTTCGCGGGTGTGTTGCTGTTCCACGACGACTCGTCGACGTTGGGTCCTTGTCGATACAAACTCGACCCACACCCGAACAACCCCACACCCGGGCACCCCGACGCGTACACCAGCGCGTTGGCCATGAGCCGAGCGCCATCGGTGGAGCTAGTCCACGCGTCGGCAAACGCGTCGCTCGAGGGCGGAAACATGCCGAGGTCGACGCGCCGTCCAGCCAAGTCAACACGGGTCGCCACGAGGGGCTCACCCGTGCTCCAACTCGCCACGCGCGTTGCACGCGGATGAAGGCTCGTCAAAGGTCGGTACGAAGCCGCCCCTCCGTTGAACGTCGTCACGCCTTGCATGACGAGACTCCCCGGTACGTGAACCGTTCCGAGCATCGAAGGCGTATAGGACGTGTAGGCCCCAGCTTCGATACAGTAATAATCGTCGCTCAACAAACGGCCCTGAATGTGGAAGGGCACCGCCATTGCAGCCAGCGCCATCACCAAACCACCGCCATTGTCTACATAGCCCGCAAGCGCGTCGCCAAGAGCCACGGGATCCAGGACTTGGGTATTCGTGTACGCAAAGACCGCGTCAAAGGGACGAAGCGTGGCAACCGTCGGCGTCGTCGCCGACGAATTGATCGACGTCACGCTATTCATGCGCGGGTCAGCACTGATCTTTGCAACGACGTCAGCCAAGTAACTGTTGTCCGCGCCTACGACCGCAACATCGATGCTGCACCCGCCAATCCCGCGCTCCGCAGCGTCGTTCCACACCGTTCGCGCCGCAACGCCATCCCAGGGCTCGCGCAACGTCGCGCGCCCTGTGAAACGCTCGCCACCAATCGGCTCAACCGCCTGCGCATTCAACTCCGCCACCGCCTGCGCGATGCGCTCCGCCTTCGTCAGCGCCGACGCCGGCTCGACCTCCGCCCCCGCCACCCCGTGCTGCCCGAATGCGCTCACCGCCATCGCCGCCACAAGCGCAGCCATCCCGCCCAACATCGCTCGATACCGCATTGGTGTAGGTCCTTTCCCTCAGACTTAACCACTAGCCTACTCCATCGCAGTCGCCAACCAAAGTGGAATCCATCCCACTTTGAGCCGAGCGGCGCTCAGCACTTTCCTAGACTCCCAACCAGATGACCGACCCACCCACCGCCATCGACCTCGCCAAGGACACCGCCCTCACCATCACCTGGGCCGACGGCTCGGTCTCCACCTACCCCATCGCCCACCTCCGCCGCATGTCACCCTCCGCCGAAGCGCGCGAACTCCGCAAGGGCCTCGCTGAGAATCCACTCGCCATCCTGCCAAGCAACCCCCGCCGCGGCGGCGCGCACGACACACCCCTCACCGCAACCGACGCCGAACTTGTGGGCCATTACGCCATCCGCATCCGCTTCTCCGATGGACACGACACGGGGCTCTACACCTGGGAATACCTCCGCCAGATCGACCCCGCGACCACACGCTGACCGCCGCTGCGTTCCTTGCTCCCTCTCCCCTCGGGAGAGGGTGGCGCTTCGCCGGGTGAGGGGCTTCCCCCTGGGTGCCCGGGGTTGCTTGTCAGCCCCGGTCTTCTTCCTGCTCCCTCGCCCCGCGTGCGGGGAGAGGGTGGTCCGCCTGAGGCGGACCTGGTGAGGGGCCTCCCGCTCCTACCATGAACACATGTCCCGCCCCCGCCGCAAACTTGGGTGGCCGTTCTGGGTGAGCACTGCGATTGCAGCAGTGTTGTTGGGTGGGATTCCGACTACTCGCTACGGCAGTTGTGGCGTCTGGTATAGCCAACCACGCTCTTGCGGCGTCGTCCTCTCGCTGGGCTCATTGAACATGAGTTTCGGACCGCCAACGACTGAACTCCGTCGGCAAGGTCCTTGGGCGATGTGGCACCGAGACGTTCCTCCAATCAGAGTCCTGTTTCGGTGGCCTCGAATGAGAGTGTTTCAGACAACGTCTTGGTACTCCGCCTCTTTTCCACTTTGGCTTCTCGCCGCGCCCTTCCTCCTCACCTCCACCTTCCTCTTCATCCGCGCGCGGCGGGCGCTGCAGGGGTGCTGCACCAAGTGCGGTTATGACCTGAACGGCATTGAGGGCGCGGTGTGTCCGGAATGCGGAGCGTCGGGCGATGAGTAGACAGCTCGGCAGGTACCTACCCTCGCTTTTTCTCGCTGTCTTTTTTTGGATCCTTGTTGCAATATGCCTCCAAGGCTCGATCACCACTGGCCCAAAGCCAACGCTTGCTGGCCCAGCCAGAATCGCATTCACTGCGCTCGCCATCTTCTTCACTGTCGTGACAACTATTCGCTTTGTCTTCGTCAAAGAACCACTGCCCGGCCACTGCCCCAAGTGCGGCTACGACCTCTCCGGCATCACCGCTGAAACCTGCCCCGAATGCGGCGCACCGTCGCAATAACCACCCCAGCGCACGATCGCCTCCGCTTGCCTACCATGTCCCTCAATACGCCGGTGGCCTCAACTCGCCGTCCCTGAGAGAAACGGGACGGCCCACGAGAATCTGCTGGCAGCGCCCGCCGCGTTTCTGCGGGACGCTCCAAGCCCCAGGCCGCCACCGCACCAACACCGAATTGGTTCTTTTGCTGCCCTTACTCGCAACGCTCGGCTTGCCGCCGTGCGCTGTCGGAGATCACTGTCTTGACAAGCTTTGCTGAGCTCAATCTGTCCCACCAGCTCCTTCGCACGCTCGCTGCGGAAGGCTACACCTCCCAAACGCCGATCCAGGCACAGGCCATCCCGCCCATCCTCGATGGTCACGACCTGCTTGGGTGCGCCCAGACCGGCACCGGAAAGACCGCTGCCTTCCTTCTCCCGCTCATCGAAATCCTTGCTGCGCGCCCCGGCGCCACCCATGGGCGAGGCCGGCGCTCTCCACGCGCCCTCATCCTTGCGCCGACCCGCGAACTGGCTGCTCAGATCGAAGAGAGCCTCTACACCTATGGCCGCGAAGCTCGCCTGCGCCACGCCGTGATCTACGGCGGCGTCAAGCAACACCATCAGGTTCGCCAACTGCACGCCGGCGTCGATGTCATCGTGGCCACTCCTGGGCGCCTGCAAGACCTCATGGCCCAGGGCTATGTCGACCTCAGCTCTATCGAAGTGTTCATCCTCGACGAGGCCGATCGCATGCTCGACATGGGCTTCATCAAGCCCATTCAACAGATCGCAGCTGAACTGCCCGCCGATCGTCAGACGCTGCTCTTCAGCGCCACCATGCCCGCGAACATCCGCAAGCTCGCAAACGCCCTGCTGCACGAGCCGGTGAGTGTGTCTGTCACGCCCACCACTGCCGCAGCGACCACCATCGATCAGGAGCTCTACCACGTCTCCGACGATCGCAAGTCCGCCCTGCTCACGCACCTGTTGCAGGACGCCCGGATCGTTCGCACCGTCGTCTTCACCAGAACAAAGCACGGCGCAGAGCGACTCGCGAAGAGACTTCTGAATGCCGGCATCGCGACCGACACCATCCATGGCAACAAGTCCCAGAGCCAGCGCGAGCGAAGCCTTCACGCCTTTCGTTCGGGGCGCTCACGCGTGCTCGTCGCCACCGATGTCGCGGCGCGCGGGCTCGATGTCGACGGCATCACCCACGTCTTCAATTTCAACCTGCCCAACGAGCCGGACGCATATGTCCACCGCATCGGACGCACTGGACGCGCCGGGGCCGCTGGCAAGGCCATCTCATTCTGCGATCGCAGCGAGCGCAGCTTCCTCCGTGCCATCGAACATCGCACCGGCATCACCATCCCCACGTCGGTCGTTCCCAACGACCTCGGTACTCGCGCCGAGCGTCCCGTGCCACAGCCACAGCCCGTCGACGAGGCCCCGGAGCCCCGCACCGAAGCACCGCGCCCCCCTCGCCAGGTCAAGAGAGCAGCCCAACGTCCCAAGGTTCGCGCGACCAACAGGCCCGCATCCAAGCGGCCCCGGCGCAAGACCTCATCCGCGAAGTCGTTCGCCGCTTCCCGCCAGCCTGGCAGGGGCGCAACTCGGCTTGCCGCACGCAGCGCCTGACTCCCTGCTAGACGCCATCGCCTGATCTCGCTATCCTCTCCCCTCCCCCGGCGATGGTGGGCCGGGCAGACCGCACCTGATCGATCGAGGCATTCGCTATGGCACATAAGAAGGGCCAGGGGTCGTCCAAGAACGGCCGCGACTCCAACCCCCAGTACCTGGGCGTGAAGCTCTACGGCGGCGAAGCTGCCAAGTCGGGCTCGATCATCGTGCGCCAGCGCGGCACCAAGTGGCAGCCGGGCTTCATGGTCGGTCGTGGCAAGGATGACACGCTGTTCGCGCTGTGCGAAGGCACCGTGGTCTGGAAGGGCCGCAAGGTCCACGTGTGGCCCGCCGACGATCGCCCGCGTCCGAGCTATCTGTCGCTGCCGCAGGTTGCCTGAATCAGGTCTGACGCCACTTCATCTGCAAACAGAAATCCGAGGTCTGTCGGCGCGATGGTTGCGCGCTCTTGCTCCCTCTCCCCGTGGGAGAGGGTGGTCCGCTCCGGGTGCCCGGACTTGCTTGTCGAGCCCGGTCTGCAAAGCCGTCCATTCGCAGCATGCTTCTCGAGCGCGCGCGCAAGCGGCCCATCCACACCCAACACCTGCGCACGCTCCATCATCTCCGCTTCCTCAAACCCCTCGCGCAAACGCACCGCCGTCATCAACCGCTCCGCCAGCGCACGCTTCGCATCCGGCGCTTCCACATCCACCACCGGCGCAAAGCCCGTCGCGTTCACGCCCTCAATCCACTCCGTCAGCCGCGGCACATTCTTCCAACGCCACCCTGCAAAGTGCCCGCTCCCCGAAGGCCCCGCAGCGAGCCACGGTTCCTGCCGCCAATAGGCCATGTTGTGCCTGCATTCACTACCAATGCGAGCAAAGTTCGACACTTCATAGCGCTCCAGCCCCGCCGCGCGCAGCCGCTCCACCGTCGCCTCATACATCCCCGCCTCAACATCCTCATCAGTGCGCGCAAACTCCCCACGCTCCAGCCGCTTCGTCATCGCGGTGTTTGGCTCATACGTCAGCGCGTAGCAACTCAGGTGTTTAAGCTCCAATGCAAGCGCTGCATCCAAGTCGCACTGCCACTCGTCGAGCGTTTGGCCGGGGATGGCAAAGATGAGATCGATCGACTGCCGCCCGATCCCCGCCTCGCGCGCAATGTCGATCGCCTTTGCAACACTCGTCGGCTCGTGCCAGCGCTCGAGCGTCTTCAAATGCCTCGGCTCAAAACTCTGTGCGCCAATCGAGATCCGATTCACACCGCCCGTGCGCAGTGTGCGCATGAGCTCAGGCGTTGCCGTCTCTGGATTGCACTCCACCGTGAACTCGCAACTCGCCGCGAGGTCATACGCATCGTGCAGCACATCGAGCAGCCGTTTCCACAGATCCACCGCCAGCAGCGTCGGCGTACCCCCGCCTACGAACACCGTTTCGATCGCCTCCGCCCAGGGCGCAATCGCGCGCAACTCCTTGCCCAGCGTCTCAACAAACGCCGCCTGCCGATCTTGGTTGTCCACGAAGCTGTAAAAATCGCAGTAGTGGCACTTGTGAAAGCAGAACGGCACGTGGATGTACAGCGATCTCGCCCGCGCACCGCCATCCGCCCGCGCGAGAACCTCCCCCGCATGCATGCTCCGCTGCTGCAGATTCAATGGGGTCAGCTTCGACATGATCGGCTAGACTCTCCGAACGCCCCGTCCGGGGCGATGGGCAAGGGCCCGGGTTCGCCCGGGAGAATAGGACGAAGGTGAAGGTCAAGCTCCACGTCTTCAAGGAGAACGGCGACCGCAAGGAAGTGCCGGTCAAGCCTGGCAAGCACGTCATCGGACGTGGCGAGGATGCCTCGATCCGCGTGCCCCTGGCGTCGGTGAGCAGGCGCCACTGCGAAATCGAAGTCACCGAAGACGCGGTGCTCGTGCGGGATCTGGGCTCCTCGAACGGCACCAAGCGCAACTACCAGCCCATCGATGAAGCCGAGCTCCGTGCAGGTGATGTCCTCAGTGTTGGCGATGTGCTCTTCACGGTACAGATCAACGGGCAGCCCGCCAAGATCCAGCGCCCCGAGCCCGCGCTCGACAGCGACGCAAGTGCGGACTCCTCCATGATGGAGACGCCGCCCATCGCAAAGCCCGGTCTGCTGAGTGGCACCGACGCCTCCGACGCATTCGACTTTGACTTTGATCTTGATGACTTGGATTGAGCCTGCGCGCCGCGGCGCGCCCAATCACGCCGCCCGACCCTTGCCATCAGGCGCGGCATCGTCAGGCCTCGGGGCGGGTTCAGGTCGTGCCGCGGGCACACGAATGCTCCCACCGCATGATTTGCACTTAACCAGCTTCCCGCGCGCTTTCTCCGGCACCGCAAGAATCGCGCGGCAACGCAGATTCGGGCACATGATGCGAATGGCAGTCGGTGGCATGAGCTCTCCAGCCCTGATGCAGGCCCAGCCTTTGCATCGGCCAACCCGCTGCTGCCCTCAACTCGCGCCATGGGAAGGCCCGGAAGATGTCGGCTATTGTGCTGCAGAAGGGGTCCGAGAATGAGCGCACAAGCCGCACATCCGTCAACGCCCGCACGCATTGGCCACCAACGCCCGAGCGCACATGTCCACCGCGCCTCCGCGGTTGTGGGCCTCCAGTGGGGTGACGAAGGCAAAGGCAAACTCGTCGACCTGCTCGCCGCCGACGCCCACGTCGTCGTGCGATACAACGGCGGCGCCAACGCCGGCCACTCCGTCGTCGTCAATGGCGAGCGCTACGCCCTGCACCTGCTTCCTTCGGGCGTCTTGCACAAGGACACGCTCGCCATCATTGGCAATGGCGTCGTCATCGATCCCTTCAAGCTCATTGAAGAACTCGACGGGCTCGCGGCCCGAGGCGTGCAGGTCAATAACCTCCGCATCTCCGATCGTGCGCATCTCGTGCTTCCCTATCACAAGTTAGAAGACGCCGCACTAGAGCACCGCCTCGCGGGCTCCGAGCGCGCAATCGGGACGACCAAGCGCGGCATTGGGCCTGCTTACGCCGACAAGGCGCTGCGCGGCACAGCGATGCGCGTCTGTGACCTGCTCGACGATCAGCGCATTCACGACGCCGTCCAACGCCTGGCGCCAATCAAGACCGATATGCTGCGCGGCATCGATCCCGCATGCGAAGCAATAGACGCTGACCGTCTCTCTACTGCGCTCATTGAGACCGCCAAGCGCTTGCGTCCCATGATTGTCGACACCGTGCAGGCGCTGCATGACATGCTCCGCGCGGGCTCGCACATCCTCTTCGAGGGCGCAAACGCAACGCTCCTCGATGTCGACCACGGCACGTACCCATTCGTCACCAGCTCAAACTGCTCGGTGCTTGGGATACCTGCAGGCACGGGAGTGCCAGGCCACTTCATCGGGCCGCCGGGTGGACAGGTCGTTGGCGTCGCAAAGGCCTACTGCACGCGCGTTGGCGCAGGTCCATTCCCAACCGAACAGGACAATTCAATTGGCGAGACCATCCGCACGCAAGGCAACGAATTCGGTACGACGACAGGGCGACCGCGCCGCTGCGGCTGGCTCGATCTGGTTGCGCTCAAGTACGCCGCTTCGATCAATGGCGTCAGCGCCCTCGCCATCACGCTGCTCGATGTGCTGCGCGATACAGGTGGCCACCTGACCAGTCTGCAACTCTGCACCGCATACGAAACCGCGGGCAAGCGCACGACAAGCGTCCCCCCAAACGCGACGCAGCTGAGCGATCTGAAGCCCTGCTACGAAGCGATGCCTGGCTTCACGGACGACCTCTCCAGCGCGCGCACGCTGGCCGACCTACCGCCACAAGCCATGGCCTACCTCGAGCGCATTGAGCAGTTCGTGGGCGTCCCGATCAAATACATCAGTGTGGGGCCCGATCGCGCCCAAACCATCACGCTGTAGCGCGTGAATCCTGCAGCGCACTAGTCGTCGCGAATGCCCGGTACCGGCGCATCGGCCGACGCCTGCAACAGCGACTCCAGCCGCGCCGCGATGGGCTTGCATTCTTCAGCATGCTCAGTGTTGTCCAGCACCGCCAACGCCTGACGATGCGCCTCGATCGCCTTGGCCAAGTACTTGTCCGGCGCGCCCTGCGCCATCCATGCCAACGCTTCGCCCAACGAGCCCATCGTCCGAGCCCACAACACCGGGTGTCGATCGCGCGTTCGCACCACCAGCGCCGCTTTCAAACACGCAATCGCCTGTTTCACCGGCGCCGCTTCGCCTGCCTGTGCCCCGTGCAGCAACGTCACCCCAAGTTGATGCTGTGTCAACGCCCACTCCAGCGGCATCGCGGCACGCGTGCGCACCTCAAGCGCCGAGGTCAAACACGTC
>JAGQOH010000026.1 GCA_020427635.1 Phycisphaerales bacterium | reverse complement strand
GGATGAGGCGCGTGGAGGCGACGTTGAGCACCAGGCGCATGAGCGTCGTGCCGAGCAAGAGCGATGGGAAGACGGAAAAATCGAGCGGTTGCTCGGTGTACATCGTGGTCATGAGCATGATGACCGCGACGGAGATGTTGATCGCGATCAGCACGTCCATGAGCACGGGCGGCATGGGGACGATCACGACGACCAACAAGGAAATGAACGCAAGCGGCACAATGAGCGCGCGGTGCTTGTGCAGCCAAAGGGCCCAGGCAGGGATGACGTGTTTGCGCGACGGACTCGCCAATGCTCAGTGCGCTCCTCTGGCTACGAGGCCATCTTGCCTTCCAAGCGATACACATAGGCGAGCACTTCGGCGACGGCCTCATAGTGCTCGAGACTGACCTCGCGCCCGACTTCGACTTGGTGATAGAGCGCGCGGGCAAGCGGTGGGCGCTCGACAATGGGGACGCCATGCATTGTGGCGATTTGGCGAATGCGCAGGGCGAGGTAGTCGGCGCCCTTGGCGACCACGCGCGGGGCGGCCATGGTGTCGGGGTCGTAGCGCAAGGCGACTGAGTAGTGCGTGGGATTGGTCACGATGACATCGGCCTTGGGCACATCAGCATTGATGCGCTGCAAGGCGATTTGGCGCGCGATGCGCAAGCGGCGCGACTTGACCTCCGCATCGCCTTCCGAGGCTTTGCGTTCGTCGCGCACTTCCTGGCGGGTCATCTTGAGGTCCTGGGTGGTTTGCCAACGCTGAAACATCCAGTCCACGAAGCCGATGAGCAGCAGGATGAGGAGGATCCAGACTGTCACGCGCATGAGGAGCCACGCGATGACGATGATGCCCTCGAGGAGAGGGAGTGTCGCCAGGTGAGCAATCTGGTCCATTTCACTTCGTGCGATTGCGATTGTGACGGATGCGATCAGCGCGAGCTTGAGGATATCAATCACGCCCTTGACTGCAGACTTCTTCGAGAAGAACTTGCCGAGGCCCGTGATGATGTTGAACTTCTTCCAATTGGGGCGGAGCGGCTTGATGGAGAAGAGCACGCCAACCTGTGTGAACTGGGCCAAGCCAGCGACGAGGAACATGATGACCATGATGGGGATGGTGAGCCGAAGCATCTCGCCTGCGATGATGCGCAGATCGGCGGGGAGCGCACCGCCCGTGAGGTCACTGCCGAGCGTGTTCGCATCAAAGGAGAAGCGTGTGAAGCGCGCCATGGAGAAGATCATTTCGCGGCCAAAGGCGATGAGAATGACGGCGGCGCCGATCATGATGATGGCGGCGGAGAGGTCTTGGCTGCGCGCGATCTGGCCCTTCTCGCGTGCTTCCTGCCTTCGCTTTGGTGTGGGGTCTTCGGTGCGTTCGCCCAGATCGTCGGCCACGTTTCGTCCTTTCGAGCGCTAGCGCGCCAGTGACCACGCCCAGTCTTGCATGGCATCCAGGGCGACGGTGATTTCGTTTTCGAGGGCGACGCTAATCATTGTGAGCCCGGCAATGAAGGCGGCGAGCCCAGCCAGAATGCGAATGGGAAACCCGAAGGACAGGATGTTGAGTCCCGGCACAGTCTTCATGAGCACGCCAACGGCGACCGTTTCGACAAAGATGATCGCGAGTACGGGCAGTGACACGCGCAGGGCAAGATCCATGCCCGACTCCAGGAGCCCAGTGAGCACATCGAGCGGCGCCTCATTGAGCGCGAAGGCGCCGGCGGGCACGAGGGTGAATGTCGTGACGAGCGCGGAGAAGACGATCTCAAGACCACCCATCGCCAAGAAGCTCGCGATGCCCATGAAGAACAGGAATTGGCCAATGTTCTCGGCCTCGATGTCGAGCGCTGGGTTGAAGGCTTGTCCAAGCGAGAGGCCCATCTGTTGCCCCATGACGACGCCGGCGACTTGCACAAGCATGAGCGGCACGGAGGCGAGTAGGCCAAGCGACAAGCCAATGAGTGACTCAGTCGCCATGAGCGGCGCGAGCTCCATGACGTCGAGGCGCGCGTCGAGCAACTGCGACACATCGGCCATGGGGTAGAGCGCTGCGGTGAGCATCACGACGACCATGGCGCGCACGGGAATCGGCAGAAGCACGGATGAGAGGATGGGCGTGAAGAGAAACAGCCCCGCAACGCGCGCAAGGATCGCGGCGAAGGGCGTCACATGCGGCAGGATGTCGACGAGGCTCGTCATCGAACACTCCCGCGGCTAGAACAGGCGAAACATGTGCAGGGCGAAATCAGAAAGACGCACGACGATCCAGGGCAGCAACATCACCGCGACGATGGTCATCGCAATAATCTTGGGCACCATGGTCAGCGTTTGTTCTTGAATCTGCGTCACTGACTGGAAAATCGAAATGATCAGACCAATCACAACGCCCGCAACAAGAATGGGGGCGGCAATGGTGACCGCAGTCATGAGCGCATCGCGCACGAGTTCGAGTGTGGGTTCGTCAATCATGGGCCGGCACCAGTTGAGACCACCTCAGCCACAGCGGGCGCATGAGCAACCACAGATTCCATGAGCGAACCGACGACCAACGTCCAGCCATCGACCAACACGAACAAGAGCACCTTGAATGGCAAACTGATCAACACCGGCGGCAACATCATCATCGACATTGAGATGAGGACCGAGGCGATGACCATGTCGATCACGAGGAAGGGCAGGTAAACGCGAAAGCCCATAAGGAAAGCGATCTTCAGTTCGCTCAGCATGTAGGCAGGGACGAGCGTGAGCATGTCGACGTCGGCGCGGGTGAGTTTCTCTGGCTCTGAGGTGTCGACGCCGCGGTAGTTGAGCATCATGAAGAGCGCCGAGTGATTCTCCGCGGCATCAATCTGCGCGAACATGAAATCGCGGAGGGGTTGTTTGGCGCGATTCCACATCTCCATTTGGTTGGTGATCTCGCCGCGTTGATAGGGTTCCAAGGCTTCGGCATGGATGCGGTCGAGCGTGGGCGCCATGACGACGAGCGTCATGAAGAAGGCGAGGCCTGTGATGACTTGCGGCGGCGGGAGCGACTGCGTGCCGAGCGCTTGTTTTAGGAGACCCAAGACGATCACGAAGCGCACGAACGACGTACACATGAGCATGATCGCGGGGATGAGCGTGAGGACGGTGAGCAGGATGAGGATGTTGAGCGCGCCGGAGAGGCCACCTTCAAAGCCGGGGATGGCTTGCGACGCAGACTCGAGCATGCCAACAGGATTGGCGGAAGGCGTGGGCGCGGTGGCGAACGTGGACGAGATGATGGGCACGAGGTTGATCACGCCCAGCGCTCCCGCATGGAGCGCAAGCGATCAGCCAGGACATCGGCACCGGATCTTGGCGTGACCTTCGGCTCGACGATGCGCGCATCGTCCGCCTGTTGCACCTCGTGTTGCTGAAGCGCACGGCGCACGGATCGCGGGTGATCGGCAACTTCGTCGACGTCGATTGGTTCTGCATCGCCGGCAACCGTCGGATCGCGCTCCATGTCGTGGAGGACGCTCGTGAAACGCGCCGCGATGGATTCGCCTTCCTGGTCGCGCACCTTGGTGAGGATCGACGCGACATCTTCGGGGTCGGTGAGTTCGGCGAGCGTCGAGAAGCCGTCGCTTGTCTGGTTGAGCAAGAGGATGCGTCGATCGAGGCGGAGCAGGACCAACTTCTGCCCGCGGGCGACGGGGTAGCGCCCGAGCACTTCGAGCAGGCCTGACGGCGCGCGCCCGCCGGCGGTGAGCTGTGAGCCAAGACTCGGCGCGCGCGCCGCGAGCCATTTCGCCGCGCTCCGGAGCGCGAGGACGAGGCCAACGACGATCGCCAGCGCGCCAAGCGTGCGTACGACGCCCCACCCTCCACTGCTTGGGCGAACGGCGGGAACTGTCGCGTTGCCTGTGGAGGTCAACTGGCCGCGCTCTGCGAAGATGGGCGTTGCGGATTCGCTTGTGCGGTCGGCGAAGGTGTCTTGCGCGTCAGTCGCCTGGCCAGGGTTTTCAGCCGGCGGCGGGGTCTCAGGTGTTTCTTGCGCAACGTCGAGGGGCAGTGCGGTTGGTCCGTTCGCGAGTGCGCGCGGCGCTTCGCGGAGCCCGTCCGCCTCGTGTTGGGCCGAAGAGAGCGGCGCGAGTGCGAATGCGAGTGCGACGGCTGCGCGCTTGAAGATGCGATGAGATGTCCTGACGCCCGGTTGCATCGGCCCTCCTGGCCTTGATTGGCATGACGGGACTCCGCCGTCATGGTGCGCTGCGTAGCGCGGCGTCGCGGCTTACGCGGCGCTCGCCTCCTCGTCATCCTCCTCGGTTTGCACCGCGACGATTTCGTTCACACGAATGCAGAAGTTGTCGTTCAAGACGAGCACCTCGCCCTTGGCGATGTGGCGACCGTTGGCGTAGATGTCCACGGGGTCGCCCGCGAGTTTGTCGAGCTCAACGACGGCGCCCTCGCCCAGCTTCAGCACGTCTTCGACCATCATGACGGTGCGGCCAAGCTCAACGCGGATGTCGAGATTGACATCGTCGAGCAGATTGAGGCCGTCCCCATCGCCTTGCCCACCGCCCGTCTCAAAGCTCGGCAGGGACAAGGGCGAGGCGTCGGTGCCCGAAGCCGAGGGCGCGGCGGGCGCAGGTTCTGCGCCACTTGCTTCGGTAGAGAGCTGCTCGACGGCGGCGGCGGCGGCGGCGAGCGCAGCGGCGGCCATCGCATCATCACCCTCAGCTTCCGCTTCGGCTGCGGGCTGCGGTGCTTCTTCCTGCGCAGAAGCTGCGCTGTCGTGCTCCGGTGTGTCGTCCGCAGGCGGGTTGACGGCGTCGTCGCTCATGCCTCAGGGCGGTCCTTCCACGGCGCGCACCATCGCGCTCGGCGGGAGGATCGGCATGATCGCGCAATGTCCGATAGCTTTCGCGCCGGGGTCGGCAAGTTGCGTCATGCGCTCCCGCAAGGCTTGCGCGTCAGCCATTGCGCTAGAAGTCAGCGGGCATGCCCAGGCACTTGGGGATCAGGACGTTCTCGATGCGCTGGTCGCCCGAGGCATCCTTCCCGAACGTGCTGCGGAGGTAGTCGAGGGTCTGCCGCGTGAGGGTCTCACGGCCCGGTTCGGAGAAGTAGGCGTGCTCCGCCTTGGCCCAGATCGAACTGACCCCGGTGCGGATGGCGCCCATCCGTTGCTCCATGAGTTGCTCGACCTTCTCGCGGTACTTCTCTTTGACGACGATGAGGATCTCGGCGTCATAGATGAAGACGCGCCCGGAAGCGGAGTTTGTGAGCTTCTCGTGCAGCAGCTGGATTTCCTGCAGCTGGTCGCCTTCAGCGACGGCGCCTTCGTCCAGCTCGACTGCTTGAGCGCGCACCGGCGAGGGCTTGCCAAACATGGTCATGAAGAGCACGATCCCGCCACCCTCGGCGACGAGCATCGCGAAGACCAGAATGATGGTCTTGAGGGGCAAGCCGCCCTTCTTCGAGGCCTTCTCGGGGGCGCTCTCCTGTGCGGTGTCGTTTGCTTCATCGGGCATGTCGCGGCCCTCCGTGTGATCAATTATTGGTCAGATGATTCCCCGCGGGCAGCGCCTTCGTCGGTCATCCCGCCTCCACTTGGCTGGAAATCATCGATCATCACTTCGGTCATGATGACCTCGACCCGTCGGTTCGCGGTTTGTGCGGCCTCGCTATACGCCCGTTGTCGCAAAGGTTCACTGTCGCCCAGCGCTTCGATCACGATCACGGTCGGATCGAGCCCGCCTTCTCGGACCAAGAAGTCGGCGACCGCCTTGGCCCGGTAATAGGACAGGTCGATCAAGTCCTTGTATGGCGATTCCGGCGGCAACTGCTTCTTTGCGGCGTGGCCACGAATGGAAATCTTGTTGCGTCGGCCCTTGATCAGGTTTGCGACGCGCAAGAGTTCGGCGTGGGCTTCGGGCTTGAGTTCAGCTGAACCGGGCGAGAAGGTCAGATGCCCACCAATGGTGAACATCATGCCCTCTTGAACCTTGGAGACTTTGCTGTTCTTGCCCTGCATGCTCTCTTGGGGCGATTGGCTTTGGCGCGTTTCCTTGGCCTGGCGGGCGGCCATGGTCTCCATCAGTTCGAGCATTGAGCGCAAGGGCAGATCGTCCGACGGCAAAACGCCCACGCCACCGGAATAGCCAAAGGCTTCTTTCACGCCCGAGACAACGCGCTGATATTCCTCTTCCTTCTTGAGCTCTGAGAACGCGGCAAGCAAGATGAAGAAGCACAGCAGCAGCGACATCATGTCGCCGAACGTGACGATCCACTCGGGGATCCCGCCGCCGGATGGCTGTTCTTTCTTGATGGCCATAGTGCAGGCTCTGGGTCAGGCGGCTTCGGCGGTTTCACGGGACGTTGGCGGGAGGAAGGTCTTGAGCTTCTGCTCGACAACACGTGGATTGTCGCCCGACTGGATTGACATCACGCCCTTGATGATGATGCTCTTGGTGAGCAGTTCGTGGTCCGAGCGCAGGGCGAGCTTGTCCGCAATCGGGCAGAAAATGCAGTTTGCGATGATGGCGCCATAGAGCGTGGTCAAGAGCGCGGCGGCCATACCCGCGCCAATGGCGGAGGGGTCGCTCATGTTGGCAAGCATTGCGACAAGGCCAATGAGCGTGCCGATCATGCCGAATGCGGGCGCGTACTTTCCGAAGGCGTCGAACAGGCCCTTGCCCTTGCCGTGACGCGTGAGCATGTTCTCAACGTCGGCTTCCAGGATTTGTTCGATGAGTTCTGGATCGGTGCCGTCGACGGCCATCTTGATGCCCACGATCAGCAGCGGGTCATTCATCTCTTCGGTCATGGCTTCGAGTGCAAGGATGCCATCGCGCCGCGCGACTTCCGCGAAGCTGACCATCTGCGTAATGAGGCCGATGGGATCGCCGGCGGGCGCCTTGATGGCCTTCATGAGCACGGTTGGGATCTTGAGCACGCCGGCGAGCGGAAAGGACGTGAGCACAGCCGCGAAGCCACCGCCAACGACGATCACGATCGACGGGATGTCGATGTAGGCCTGGGGCGAGCCGCCCAACAGGATCGCGACAACGATGAGCACCATGCCCAAGATCAGACCGACAATTGTGGCCAGGTCCATCGCGCCCCTCCGTGGCGGCATGGCGCTGCACAGCTCTTCGCGCGCCGATACCGTGCGAATTATCGACAGGGGGACGCGCTGTCTTGATCGCGCCCGGGCAGATGGACACTCAAGTGAGGCGCAGCAGGCCGCGCAGAAGCTGGCCATACTCGACTGAGCGGCGCACGACTTCGTCCATGGATTCCAGGACGATATAGGCCTCGCCCGAAGTGAGGCGCACGGTCGTGTCCGGAGTCTGCTCGACGGTCCGAATAAGCTCGGCGTTCAGGACGAACTGGCTTCCATCGAGTCGTGTGAGGGTGATCATCAGCGCACCGCCTCCGACGCACTTATCGGCGTTGCGCCCAAGCGGCTTCAGGAAGAAAGCTCGTCACCCGCGCGTTATCCGCCAATCTGCAGCAACTGCTGAAGCAACTGGTCGGTCGTGGAGATGACCCGTGCAGCGGCGGAGTAGCCGGTCTGCGTCTGGATCATGTTGATGAACTCGGCGGAGAGGTCGACGTTGGAGACTTCGAGCGCGCCGCCAACGATGCGGCCCGTCCCGAACTCGAGCGGCGTCGTGACGAGTGGTGTTCCGGAGTTGGGGCCGACACCGAAGAGGTTGTTGCCCACGTCGACCAAGCCTTCGGGATTGCGGAACGTGCCGATCGCAACCTGGCCAATGGTGCGTGTGAGTCCGTTTGTGAATCCGCCCGTGATGATGCCATCGGTGCCCACGGAGAATGAGTTCAACGTGCCGATGGGCGACCCGTCCTGATGCACCGCAGCGAGTGTCGAACTCGAACCGGTGTCTGAGTAGGCAGATACGCTGTCGCCCGGCGAAGTGAATGCGAGATCGAAGGCCATTGGGTTCAATGCGCCGGTGTCCAAGCGGTCGACGGAAACCGTGATGGGCGCTGTGTCGGCGAGCACGCCAAAGTTGTCAAAACGCAGCAGCGGAAGATCCTCTTCGCCGCCCGATGGGAGCCATGGCGCCGCGACGGGCAGCGTTCCATTCTCAAGGTGATTCTGCAGGTCGGTGTCATCCGCCGAGTGGAACATAGGCCGCCAGTAAGTGCCTTCATCATCCTTGTGCGCGAGTACCATCGTGAGATCGATTTGCAATTCGGTGCCGAGCGAGTCATAAACGACAAAGGTGGTGCGAATGCTTTCGCCGTTTGCCTCGGTGGTCTTGTCGGGTGTAAACGGGTTGGATGTTGTGCCGCCACTATCAACAACAATGTTCGTGGTGTCGATGACCAGGTCGTTGAACGTGCCACGGTTGCCTTCGATGATGACGTTGCCGGTGCCATCGATCGTGACTGAGCCATCGTCGTCGGCATACGGATCGGCGGCGATGTCGAAGCCACCCTGGTCGTAGATGCCAAGGGCGCGCCGGAAGAACTCCATGAGCTCGTCGACATCTGTTGTAGCCGTGATGTCGAGCGTGGCGTCGGGGACAACCTTGCCGCCGCGCTCCGCGCCGGAAAGCGTCAGCGTGTCGCCATCGACGAACGCATAGGGCGGATCGAGCGCAGTGAGGAGTGTTGTGCCCACGGCGGGCACGGCCCCGACCTCGAACGTACCCAAGTTGATCACGCTGCCCGTTGTTGCGGTATCACCATCGGCATTGAGGTTGCCTGACAGCGTCACCGACTGCGTCGCTTCGGCGACGGTGAGCGTTCCGACGGGAATGTTCACCGGCACGACGCGACCCGTGACGAGGTTGAACATGTCATCCACCGCGTAGCCTTGCAGGCGCTCCCCCGAAAGCGTGACGAGGTCGTTTTGGCTGTTGAACTGAAACGCGCCAGCGCGGGTGAAGAGCTGTTCCCCGCCGCGATCGACAATAAAGAAGCCGTCGCCTTCGATGGCGAGGTCTGTGTCGATGCCGGTGGCGTTGATGGCGCCGTTGGAGAAGCTGCGCTGCGTGCCGGCAATGCCAACGCCAAGGCCGACCTGGCCTGGGTTTGTGCCGCCCGACAAGCTCGATGGGCCTGTGCCCAATGAGAATGTGCGGTTGAACGCAGAGGTAAAGAGGATGCGGTTACTCTTGAACGACGTGGTGTTGACGTTCGAGATGTTGTTGCCAATGACCTCGAGGCGACGGGCGTTGACATTGAGGCCGGCCAAGCCGGAGAACAGCGCAGTGGTGGATGCCATGAGCAGGCGCTCCCCCATGCGCCGCGATCCTCGGCAAGCGCATCGGTGATTGCACGTTGAAGATCGGCTCCGCCGATCGCGAACCGCGTTACAGTCCCGCCGAACCACTCATGCGGGCTGCCAGAAGGTGCGCAAGCGATGCGTTGCAAACACCCATTGGCAGTGATCCATTCGCATTCTCCGTGCCAGGTCCATCGAGCAGCCCGGTGGGAGTTGCAAAAAGTCGTTCGACATGTTCGGTTTCGTCGTTGGGAAGCACAGCGATCGCGTCGACGCCTACGAGAATGCCTGTCGCCTGCTCAGGGGACTCCGGGGCGGGCGGCGGCGCTTGGGTCCCAGGTTCGTCTTGCCTGGCTGACACGACAGGTTGCGGCGCAGCTTCCGCGCTGCCAGTTTGGCGCGCACGATCGATCGTGCGCGTCACCAGATCGATGTGATACACGCCCACGGCATCGAGCGCGAGCAATGTGCGCGCGCCCGAAGCTTCGGCGGCATCCGCGGCAATGGAGATTTGCTCGAGGCGAGCTTCGGACAGGGAAACATTCGTCAATGCCGGGGCAAGCTTCACGCGGCGCCCGGCATCGCGCCGGCGCGACTTCCAGGCCAGTTCGGCGAATCGTCCGCTCTCAGCCCGCGCAGAGCCGCCCGGACGCACCCCAGAACCAAGCCGACGCAACATGTCGATGGGCGCGATGGGCATCGCGCATCACTCGCCCGCGGGCGTAGATTCGGTCGGGGCTTCTTCCGGCGGGTTCCCCACGCGCACGATTTCCGGATCGATGATCTCTTCAACGTGATCCAGCGGCACACGCGCGCCCGAACTCAGGTTGAGCAGCACCTGCTCACTCGTCACGAGCACGGAATCAACGAAGCCGGCGGCGTCATTGAAGCTTTCGTCGCGCCCAGTGACAAACTGCCCGACCAACGTCGCGGACGCTGTGAGTTCATTGCGCTTCACAACAGATTCCAACTTGTCGGCAAGCCCTAGATCACTTTGGATCGAGCGGATGAGCGAGAGCTGCTCGAGCAGGGCCTTTGTGTCATTGGGCGCAAGCGGGTCTTGCGCCGAGAGTTCGGCAAAGATGATTCGCATGAATTCGTCGGAGTCGAGCGATGCGTATGGGTCGACGGCGCTCCGAGCACCCGTGCTTGCCGCCGAGACATCTGTTGAGATTGCTGCCATCGTGAGACTCCCTGTTAAGCGACTGCATTGAGGCGGAGCATGACATTGCGAAGCTGTGCAAACGCTTGCTCATCTTCGTTCGCGTGATGACCATCGGAAGCGTCTTGGCCGGGGTCTCCAGACGGGTCGCGCTGTTCTTCGCGTGGCTGCTGCCTATCTTGAGATGGTTGACGCCACGACTGACTGGTATCGCCTTCACGTTCGCGCGTCGTCGATTGCCCATGCTGTGACTGCGCATTGGACTCGACAGGACGTGCGAGTTCGGGTGCGATGCGCGTGGTGACTTCTTCGACCTTCAGGCCTCGGTGCTCGAGCCCCGCGCGAAGCGAGGCGATGTGCTGCGTAAGCATCTCGTGCGCACGTCCGCCGCCGGTTTCGAGATGCAGCGCAACTGTGCTGCCGTTGATTTGCAAGTTCACGCGCAGGGCGCCCAGTGTTTCGGGCACCAGGCGCAGCGTGACCGTGCCGCCCGACTGGCGCAGTGCTGCGGATAGTCCGCGTGACGCTGCGGCCTGGAATGCTTGCGCCTCGGCCTCCGTTGGTGCTTGCGGCGTGGTTGGCGCGGGCGTCAGGCGCGGTGCGATGTTCTGGAGATTCAGTGTCTGGGCCCCGGGATCAGTCGCAGGAACGGGCGCACTGCTCTGCGCCGGGACGCTTGCATCGACATGTTCCACTGTGGTGGGCGTCGTTGATGCTCGGCGCGGCTCGGGGCGAGCTTGCTGTTGGGATTCCGCGGGCGCTGCATTCACCTGCTGCACTGGTTCCGCGTGAAGCCACTGCGGCTTGGATTGGGCCGTGCCATCTTGGCGGAATTCGGCTCTGAACTGCTGTGCACGCTGTGCGGGTTCATCCGCTTGGCTCGATTGTTCATTCGCACTGGAGTCGACCGGGGCATCACCGCTTGGTCCGTCGGCACCGGCCGCGGTGTTCTGCGTCACGTTGCTGTCTTGTGATGCAGCGTGTGCGTCAGGTGCTGACGCAGGCGACGTTGCCTTGACACTGCTTGGCACGACCTTGGCTTCGGGTGCTGGCTGTGTTGATCGCGTTGCATCGGGCTGCGACGAGGTCGACGTTTCACTTGTTTCATCCGAAGCTGGCGTCGCAGTCGACGCGCCGGTCGATTGGATTGCAACAGCAAGTATGGCCTCGGCAATAGGCGCTGCGGCCGCTTCCTGCTCAGGCGCCGTCGTCTCAGCCTCCTTCGGTGCAGCTTGCTCCGAGCCATTGGACTGGTGCGCATCTGATGATGGGGTCGGCTCCTCGCTTTCGGCTTCGTGATTGTGATCCGATTCAGATGGCTGCGTTTCGCGCAATTCGTCGCGCTCCGCCGGCGCCGGCTGCACTTGCTCATCGGAGCGCGACGACTGCGTCGCTTGGGGCGGATCGCTGGGCGGAGCTTGCTTGGAAGGCGCAGCTTCGGCCCGTTGATCCTGCAGTTGTTGCGCGAAGGAAGGCGTCGACTGCGCCGATGGCGTCGTCCGCTCGCGCAACGGTGCGATCGCCTGCATCACATCAGGAACCGATGCAGCTGTTGGGACGGCCAATTGGACCATGCGCGGCTACTCCGGCGCTGCACCCTCGACCACCGAGAGTCCATGCGTCCGGATGCCTTCCAGCAAATCTGCTGCCAAGGCTGGGTCGTCGCCCTGAAACGCCGTGATGATCTTGGTCGCGGTCGCGGGCTTCATCGCATTGAGATACGCCACGACCTGGCGCTTCTCGCCTGCATCAAGCAGCGCTTGCATCATCGACCGGGCGGCATCAGGCTTGACCGATTCATAGAGCTTGACGGTGCGCCCGAATTGCTCAGCGCCTTCAAGCTCGGCCAAGAGCGCACGTTCTTTCTCGAATGCATCTTTCATGGCCAGAAAGTCTGCTCGCTCTTGCGCCAGTTGGGCCCGATCTTGCGCAAGGGCGTCGCGCAAGTCCTGCGTCTCGCGTTGCATCCGCTGCTGATGCTCCCGCGTCAGCTCTTCATACTCCCGGATGATCGCCACGCGATCCTCCGCTGACAATGGGATGCGGCCAATGCGACCGGTCTCTTGGAGCTGACGCTCTTCGGCAGCTTTGGCAGCGTCCTCAAGGGCCTTGTTGCGCAACTCCTCTGCGATAGTCTTCGAGAACATGGCGCGCACGGTTTCGACGCGCTCACCCGAGATTCGGTCGCTCGCCTTGAGCCAGCCGAAGAACCCGACCAAGCCGATGACATTGGCAATGGCGAGCGCCGCGACGAGGTTCCACAAACCGCGCACCATGGATCAGCCTTCCTTCCGTGCTCGGGCCGCCCGCTGGGTGGCCACATCGTCTTGCTCGAACTGCTCCCTGCGCTTCTGCTCGAGCGACCATTCGGCCATGCGGCGCTCGCGCAGGCGCTCAAGCGCCCGGCGTGCGATGCTTGCGCGTAGCAATCGTTCGCGCTGCTGATCCGAACGCACCTGGGCTCCGCTGAGTGAGACGCGCAGTTGTCCGGCCAGCGCCTGCTGATGGAGCGCCGCGTGGGCCTGCCATCGGGCCGCTTGCAGATCGATCGTGCCTGCGTTTGGATCAAGCAGCGCGCGTGCGTCGTGCTGCGCCTGCGCGATGTTTCCTTGCACGTGCGCCAGCTCCTGCTGCAACGACACGCGGTCATGCTCCAGCGCCGCGAAGGCGAGCTGTTCATCGCGCTCCGCGCGCTCGCGCATGTGCAATAAGGCTTGCAATGGAAACTTGAATCGTGCCATTGGACGCTACACCTACGCTGCTGCTTGACCGCCCGGGACGCGTCGCTGCGTCGGCGGACTCCGCTTCTTGCCTTGTCCTGATGCGCCAAGCCGTTCTTCGGCTTCCTGTGCCAAAGCGATCATCGACGCGACTGCCTTGGCATGGTCGATGCGTTCCCCGATTTCCTGTTGTAACAGTGCATCGATGCGCGGCTTGAGCGCCACTGCGACATCAGTCACCGGATCAGCGCCGCTTGTATACGCGCCGATCTGAATCAACTCTTCAACGGCTCGGTACGCCGCC
This sequence comes from Phycisphaerales bacterium, assembly GCA_020427635.1. Lineage (GTDB taxonomy): Bacteria > Planctomycetota > Phycisphaerae > Phycisphaerales > UBA1924 > JAGQOH01. Next base: position 30,245 of record JAGQOH010000026.1, on the reverse strand, counting down.
AGGAGGCGCACAATGGTTCGCCTGGCGCGATCGTGTTCCTTTGAGCTGACGGCTGCGCCGACGCGCGACACCGAGTCCAGCGGATCGATTGCGGGATAGTGACCGCGTTGAGCCAAGTTGCGCGACAGGATGAGGTGCCCGTCGAGGATGCCGCGCACCGCGTCGGACACAGGCTCGGTGAGATCATCGCCATCGACGAGCACGGCATAGAACCCGGTAATGGAGCCCTCGGTTTGTCCGTTATCGCTTTCGACAACGCCTGCTCGCTCGAGCAACTGCGGGAGCGCCGCGAACACACTGGGCGTATAGCCGCGCGTGGCGGGCGGTTCACCAATGGCGAGGCCAATCTGGCGTTGCGCGTGGGCGAAGCGTGTCACCGAGTCCAACATCAGCACAACGCGTTTGCCCTGGTCGCGGAAGCCCTCGGCTATTGCGCACGCGGCGTGGGCCGCTCGCACACGCATGACGGGCGATTCATCGCTCGTTGCAACAACCACAACTGACCGCGCCATGCCTGCTTCGCCCAAGGCGCCCTCCACGAACTCCCGTACTTCGCGCCCACGTTCCCCAATGAGCACAATGACATTGACATCGGCGCCTTGCGCGCCGTCAGCATGTTGCACATGAGCACCAGCGCCGCGCGCGATCATGCCGAGCAGCGTGCTCTTGCCCACGCCTGGACCAGCAAAAATGCCCACGCGCTGCCCACACCCGACGGGCGCTAGCAAATCGACGCTCGCAACACCTGTCGCGATCGGCATATTGATCGGCGGGCGGCGCATCGCACTGATGGGGACCGCATGCAAAGGATGCGGCGCCGCGCTTTCGATTGGCGGGCCGCCATCGATTGGCATACCAAGCCCATTGACAACACGCCCGAGCAAACCATCTCCCACTTCAATGGTCGGTTGACTTTGCACACTCTCGACGATGTCACCCGCGCGCACACCGCCGCTTTGCTCCAGCAGCATGAGAATCGCGTTGCCCGCTTCGAAACCGACGACTTCAGCGAGTTTCGGACCAGTTGCGCAGCGAATCTGCACGAGTGAACCGACGACTGCTGGTTTGTCTTCGGCAAGCAGCGTCAGGCCTCGAAGCGCGCGAATGCGCCCACGGATGCACAATGCATCTGCGGAACCTACCCGCGCGATGGCCTGCTCGAGCGGCCTCATGCCGTCTCCGACTTATTATCAGTCGACCCTGGCGGTCTCTCGGCATGCACCGGGCCAAGCATCGCGGCGGCCAAGCGATCGAGTTGCCCCTCAACGGATGCGTCGATCACGCCGCCACGCGTGCGCACGACCACCGAGCCACGTTCAAGCGCATCGCGCCCACGAATCTGAATGTCCCCGCCATCGGCGCGGCCCTCAACCAAGCCAGGCAGGACGGCTTGGCACATCTCCAGATCCTCGGGATGGACTTCTATTACAATGCCACTCGGCTCGAGCACAAGAGCAAGCACCTGCGCGAGCTGGTCCTGTACGACATGTGGATTCAGCGCGATCACTTGGTGTGTCACGCGCCGCGCCACGGTCTGTGCAAGTACGACCAGATCATCCGCGGCCAACTTGCGTGACGACTCACGATCTTGCTCAAAGGCCTCCATCGCTTGGGTCCAAGCTGCAATGAGTGGCTCAAGCTCTTTGCGTGTTGATTCGATGGCGGCTTGGCGGCCTTCCTCAGCGCCCCGCGTGCGCCCTTCTTCCAACCCCCGCGCAAGCCCCTGTTCGAAACCCTTTTGATCAGCGCCCTCAATCAGGCGCGCTCGCTCGGCCTTGCCCTCTGCAACGATCTGATCCGCCTCGGCCCGCGCCTTCGCCTGCAGCGCAGCTGCCTGGCGCGCAAGGTCCCCCAGGTCGAGCACGATCGCATCGCGCGCCATCGACTTTGCTTCTGCGTGCCTTACGAGCGCCATGGCAACGCCCTCGTTCGCTCTCGTGTCGCGCACATCAGACGATCAGCTCCTCTTGACCGCCGCGCCCGGCGATGACGATGTCGCCCGCTTCTTCCAGTCGGCGAACGATGTCGACGATGCGCTGCTGCGCCTGCTCGACATCCGCGACGCGCACGGGGCCCATGTATTCCATGTCTTCCCTGATGAGCGTCGCCGCGCGCTCGGACATATTGCGGAAGATCTTCTCCTTCAGATCTTCCGATGCGGTCTTGAGCGCCAGGGCCAGTTCGTCGTTGTCCACCTCGCGCAGCACGGCTTGGATGCCCTTGTCGTCGACGAGCATCACATCCTCGAAGACGAACATGAGTCGGCGGATCTCTTCGACCAAGTCCGGATCTTCCGCTTCGAGGCCTTCCATGATCGACTTCTCGGTCGCGCGGTCTGCAAGGTTGAGGATTTCCGCAACCGTCGGCACGCCGCCAGCCTTTTCCATGGACTGCGTCAACATTGCCGACAGGCGGCTCTCAAGCCCGCGCTCGACCTCGCGAATCACCTCGGGATTCGTTTGTTCCATGTTCGCAATGCGCTTGATGACCTCGACTTGTTTCTGCATGGGCAAGCCGACGAGAATCTCTGCCGCCTTGTGGTGCGGCAGGTGGCAGATGATCAGTGCGATCGTCTGCGGATGCTCATCTTGAATAAAGGTCAGGAGGTTCTCACTCTCCGCCTTCTGAAGGAAGGCAAAGGGCGCCTTGGTTACCTGCGTCTGAATCTGTGCAATGACGCGCTCAGCTTGCTTGGGATCAAGCGCATCCTTGAGCAATCTGCGCGCATAATCCAGCCCACCCTCCGAGGCATATTGGTGCGCCAGGGAGAGGTTGTAGAACTCTTCGATCACCTGCTGCGTGAGCTCGTCAGGCACGCGACCCAGCGATGCAAGCTCGCGCGTGATGTCCTCGACGGACTCCGCGTCCATCTCGCGCAACACCTTCGCTGCAACCTGGGCATCGAGCGACAGGACTAGCACCGCGGCCTTGGTCACACCGTCCAGGGCGGAGACGTTGTTTGGCAGTTTCTCGCCAGGTTTCCGCGGCATGCGCTCGTCCTTTTACGTCGCGTTCGCAACCCAGCGCGACAACAGCGTTGCCGCCTGCTTGGAGTCGTTGTCGATCATGTCGCCAACCTGCTCCATGACCTTGCGGCTCTTGAGTTCATCATCGGTCAGTTCGATGCCCGCGAGCACCGAATCCGCCTCCGCCGCTTCGCCAATCAAATCCCCCCCATCGTCGAGTGCGGGCGGAATGCCCACGAGTTCTGCCGCCGTCGGCAGGGGCTCACGCTTATTGCCCTTTACCGCAGTGACCACCATGAGCGCCAAGGCCACGACTGCGAGCCCGCCAATGCCGACAGTCTTGACCAATTGATCGAGTGCGAGTGGCCCGGTCGCGGGCAATCCGAGTGCGCCTGCGGAGGACACGCCCGAGGTCGCGAACATCGCATCGGGCAGCACCGGGATCATTGAGACGCGCACGACGCCTGGCGAGCCGCCGGGCTGCGCGGAAGAGTCGATCAACTGAGCGACTTCGCCTTCGATGCGCTGGGTCTCGCCATCAATGATGGGCTGCAGGTCAGTATCAACGGGCTCTGCTTCTTCGCCGCTCGCGCCGCCCTCGGCCGCGGGTTGGCGTTGACGCCAAAGCGCCACGAAGTAGGGCCTTGGGATGTTCACAACTGCGCTGATTCGCGTGGCGTAGCCCTTGCCATCTTCGATCGTGCTGACCTTGTCGCCAAACTTCGTCTCGAACTGCGATGACTCATTGGTCTCGTTGGTCGACGTGCCGGCCTGGGTGGTTCCGGCGATGTCCATACCGTTGTTCGAGCGCGCGCCCGCTTCGCCCGCGCCGCGCGTGTTTTGCGATGACATCGACGTGCCGGTCTGCGAGGTCTGGATCTTTACGGTGCCCGAGTCTTCAGGCAGGATCTCGCGCGTGGTCGACACTTCCTTGCGCGTGTCGGCCTGCACCTGCACCGTCACGATCACACCCGGGATGTACCGCAGCATGTCTGCCAGCTGCGCCTGCTTGTTGCGCTGCAGCTCGAGGCGGTTCTGTTCGTGCAGGCTCGTGGCCAGGGCGCCTTGACTTCTGGCCGTGTGCTGGCGATTGGTCACGCCATCGATCACCCGCACGTTGTCGAGGCTCATCCCGGCGAATGACGACTGCACCAGGTGCGCCACTGCGTCGACGGTCTCGGGTGACAGCCCGCCCGGTGCGAACACCGTGACGGACGCGGTCGGCGGGCGGTCGGCGGCCCCGAGCCCGCGCTTGCTTGGCACATCGGCGATGACTGACGCCTTTGTAACGCCGCTCATCATCGAGATCACTTTCGCCAGTTCGTTCTGCTTGGCGATAAGGGTCATCTGCTCGCGCTGATCGCTCGGCATCGACCACTTCTGCTTGTCGATGAGCGTCTCAAAGAACAGGCGCGTGTCGCCCGGGGCCTTTCCCTCGGACGCAAGGGCCGCCATGATCGAGCGCTGGCTGCCGACGGGCACGACGAGTTCGCCATCCTTTACTGCATAGCCAGCGTCGCCGTAGTTCACGCGCAGGAACTGCTCGATTCGCGAGCGTTCGTCGCCCGCGAGGCCAGGCAGCAGTGGCACCATGTCGGGCTTGGATGTGTATTGGGCGACCACAAAGAGCGTCATTGCCATGACGACGGCCAGAGATCCGATCAGCATCCGCTGCGAAGCATTCAGCTTCGTCATCGCGGCGGCAATGGTCTCGAGCGCCTTGCGCAACTGCCCCATGGTTCGAAAGGCCTCCGTGCCCGATTGCCGGACGCCGCCCTCCTGGCGCGCCCCAAGGCCGGCATGCTCAAACGAACATCCCGACTGTCAACTTTCGACGCGCCGGTCGCGCAATCTTGAATGCCTGTTCGGTTCAGGGAGTGCGCACGTGGCGCTCGCGCAGCTTCCGCCGATCTGCGCTGTCGTCGCGCACGCGATGCGCTCTCTCGCTTATACCCGCAGCTGCTTCAATTCCTGGTATACATCGAGCACCTTGTTGCGCACTTGGAGCAGCATGCGGAAGGCGGTGTCGGCCTTTTGGGTCGCCATGAGGACGCTTTCGATGTCATTCCTACGGCCGGCCATGAGGTCTTCGGTCGCCTTTGTGGCGTCCTGCTGCAGCTCATTCACTTTCGCGAGGTTCTGCAGCAGCATGTCCTTGAATGCGCCGTCGCCGCCGGCGCCTTGAGCCGCGGATGCGCCACCAACGGGCGGCATCATGTTGGAAGCGCCGATCAGGCCAATGGGGTCTGTCATGATCTCGCCTCCTTCCTACTACGCCAGAATGCGCAGGGACTGCGCGACCATGGCTTTGGTCGCCTCCGCCGCCGCCAGGTTCGCCTCATACGCCCGTTGCGCATCCATGGCATTAATGGTCTCGGTCATCGGATCGATGTTTGGATAGGCGACATAGCCTTCTTCGTTCGCAAATGGCGAGCCGGGCTCGTAGCGCATGATTGGCGGGGCGTCTTCGGTCTCGATCGCCGCCACGTGCACGCCGTGCATGCGAGATTCATTCGTTGTGCCGCTCGGGTCCCCCGAGGCCAAGAGCGCAAAGCGGCGTTTGTAGGGCACGTTGTTGCCGTGCTCATCCTGGATGGTGCTCTGGTTGGCGAGGTTGGCGATGGCCACTTCCATGCGCGTGCGCTGGGCGATCATGCCGCTGACAGACACATCAAGGCTGTTCATGACCTAGGCTCTCCTCACACGCGCTCGGCGATCACCGACCGCAACATGTCGATCCGGCTTCTGAACAGTTCGGTCGCGACGCGGAAGTTCGCGGTGTTCTCAGCAAGCTCCGCCATCATGCGCTCGACGTCGCGGTTGTTGCGATCGTGAAACAGGATGTTGCCGCTGCTCGTGGACGGGTTGAGCTGCAAGTCGAAGCCGCCGCCCGCGGTTGGCGTCACCTGTACCTCGCTCGTGGACTGGAGCGGCAGGTCTTGCGCCGCAGCTCCCGACGCCTTGCGCTTCTTATCGATCGCCTCGCCCAACTGCTGCTGAAATGCCTCGGTCGACACGGTCTTCGGGCGGAAATCGGGCGTCGAGATGTTCGCGATGTTGAAGGTCAGCAGCTCCTGCCGGCGGGCGGAGAACTTCGCCGCTGCTTCCAGCACGGGCAGGGAGTCGGCGGTTGTCAGGCCATCGATGAACATGGCGCAACCTTCCGCAACCAACGGGCCAGACCGGATTGGCCTGGCTCGTCGGCTGCCGTCGTCTTACAGATTCGCTTCGACGAGTTCGAGCTCTTTCCACTTCTTGAGCTTGAGCCCGAGGGTCCGCACGCCAATCCCGAGGGCCTTGGCGGTCTTCACGCGATGGCCATTGAAGCGCCCGAGGGTCTCGACGATGACTTCCCGCTCGATGTCCTCGAGGGGGGTCGGCGCGACCATGGAGGCCGCCAGCACACGGGCGGGCGAAACGTGGGGCTTCGCTTCGACGATGCTCGAGACCTCGATGGGCCCATCGCCAACTGGAGTCGGGCCATGGAAGTGCCCATTCTCCGAGGCAAACTTGGGACGGGCGCGCATCGCACGCACTGGCGTGCCAGGCCCAGTGAGCCAGTGCCGAATGAGATCGGCGTCGATCTCTTCGCCCTGGCACAGCACGACCGCTCGCTCGCAGAGATTCTGCAACTCGCGCACGTTGCCGGGCCATGCATACGCCATCATCAGTTCAACGGCTTCCGCGGAGACTCGCCGAATTGAGCGTCCTTCACGCGCGGCGATCTCGCGCACGAAGTGCGGCGCGAGTTGGGCCACGTCTTCAATGCGATCACGCAAGGGCGGCAGGCGCAGCGGCAACACATTCAGGCGATAGAACAGGTCCTGCCTGAAGCCCCCCACCGCGACCTCGTGCGCCAGGTCACGGTTGGTGGTCGCGATCACGCGGACATCAATGCCCATGGTGCGGCTCGAGCCGACGCGCTCAAAGGCGCGTTCCTGCAGCACGCGCAGCAGCTTCGCCTGGATCTGCGGCTTGACTTCGGAGATTTCATCGAGCAGCAGCGTGCCGCCATCGGAAAGCTCGAAGCGACCCTTGCGCAACTGCTCAGCACCGGTGAACGCCCCGCGCTCATGGCCGAAGAGCTCGCTTTCGAGCAGCGACTCGCTCATGGCGGCGCAGTTCACCGCAAGGAAGGGTGAGGCGCCGCGCGCCGACATGTCATGCAGCGCGCGAGCGACGACTTCCTTGCCCGTGCCCGATTCGCCAGAAATGAGCACGGTGCCCTGCGAGGCGGCCACGGCGCGCAAGCGCGCCTTGAGTTCGCGCATCGCCGCCGATTCGCCCAGCAGGCGATCGAGGCCCGTGCGTTCCGGGCCTGTGTTCGCCGCGGGCACGGTAGATCTGTTCGCGCTCACGGGCGTGCGCTCGGCCCGGAGAATCGCGTTCTCCTTCTTGAGTGCCTGATGCTCGATCGCGCGCTTGACCGCGATTACGAGCTCATCGCCCTCAAAGGGTTTGGTGATGTAATCAAACGCCCCGCTCTTGATCGCTTGCACCGCCGTTTCGACTGTGCCGTATGCGGTCATGAGGACGATGGGCAGATCTTCATCGAGTTCGCGGAGCGCGCCGATGAGTTCCACTCCCGTCATCCCGGGCATTTTCAGATCGGTCACCACTGCATCGGGCCGGCGCTTGGCAGCGATCTCAACAGCCGCTTTGCCGTCGGGTGCCGAAAGCACCACGAAGCCCGCGCGCTGAAGCGTGAAGCCAACACTGTCCCGCAGTGATTCCTTGTCATCGACGACCAGCACGGTGGTCATGCCGCTGCGCCTCCTACGCTTTGGGCCTGCGCATCCTGCGCCAGGCGAGCCTCGACTGTACCCAATCCAACCACGTTTGTGGGGGCCTTGGGCCCCGCTTGGGGGAAATCGCACGCCACGACCGCGCCGCCGCCCTCGGCATCGGCTCGATTGTGGATAGACACGGCCCCGCCATGGGCGTCCACAATCCGGTGGACGATCGCAAGGCCGAGCCCGGTGCCCGCCTTCCGCGTCGTGAAGAAGGGATTGAACATCCGCTCGCGCACCGCCTCGGACACGCCAGCCCCGGTGTCGCACACGACAAACGCCACGGCATCGCACGCGCTGCCATCGGCGCGCCGCAAGGGCCGCTCGACTACCCGCACCTCAACGATGCGCTCGCCCGGCGCTTCACCCGCGGCTTCACACGCATTGCGAATCACATTGCCCAGCGCCTGCAGCACGTAGCCGCGATCGCACACAACGAAGCATTGCGACGCCGATCGCGGCACACGTAGGGTCACCTCGGCGCCCTCGGCACTCGCCGCGCACAACTCCTGCGCCGCTTCGCACAATTCATGGGCATCTTGCTGTTCTGGCTCAAGCACCATCTCACGTGAGAACGCCAGCACATCTCCCACGACCGCGTTGAGATGACTCACGCACCGCACAATGCGTTCGGCGACGCCGCGCTCCTGCGGGCGATCGCGCAAGTCTTGCGCCAATGCCTCGGCATAGAGCCGGATCGATCCAAGTGGGTTCCGCACCTCATGGGCGATGCCGGCCGCCATCTCGCCAAGTGCGGCAAGTTCCCGCGCCCGATGCAGTTGCGACCGGGCCCCCGCGAGCTCACCCTTGAGTCGCGACACCTCGCCCTGCAATTGCTCGTGCGTCGCCGTCAGGTGGGCGACCGCGCCATTGAACGACTCGATGAGAGTCGCCAGCTCCGCCTCGCGCGCGGCGACCGGTGGGTCCTTTACCTCAACTTGGACCGCTACTCCCTTCATCCCTTGCGATCCTGATATCGAGGTGTCACATGCGTCGTTTGCACGCCTGGGCGTGGCCCACCATATGCACCCAGGGCCGCCCGTTTGCGCGACACATCGTCAAGCGCATCGGAAGCCTCGGCGCGGCGCGACTCCAACACCTTGCGATCCTGCTCATCGCGCGAAGTGATCTCGGCAACGAGCTGATCCAACTCTTCGAGCAATAGGCCAAGCCGCTGCCGCGGTTCTGCCTCCAGTTGCCCGACGAGCGACGTCCACTGCGTGGCGAACGGCTCGACCTCACGGTTCACTTCGGAAATCTGGTCGATCACGCGCTGCCGATCGGTGAGCAGCGCCATGAGCCCGTCGGTCTGGTCTTGGGCAATCAGCGCCTGTTGGCGCGTGGAAAGGGCGGCCAGCTGGCGATACAGCTCCAACTGCTTGTGCAGGATGTGTTCGAGTCGCGGCGCCCAATCAGACGCCTTCTCATGCGCCTGCAACGCCACCGCGGCCCCATTGCCGCGCCCGTTGCCTCGCGCATTCGACCATGTCCCGGCCATCCTAGCCCTCCGCCCAACGAAGCCGTTGTGTCGCGCAATCCTTGCGCAAACTTGGCGAACAGAACACCCTCGCCGCTTGCTTCTTCGACGCTTCCAATCGATCACATGCAGATTTCGCCGACGCGCAAATCCTGCTCGTCACACGCTGACCACGTAGCCTACGGCTGGGCCGACGCCATCTTCTCGAGCTGGATGGTCGACTCGAGCCACTCTTCCCAGTGGGCCCGGCTCATTGGAAGTTCGGCGTTTTCAAATGCCTCGGGCGGCAACTCATTGAGGCGCGATCGCGCGCGCACCTGCGCCGTCTTCGCTTCGCGCCAGTTCCCCAGTGCCGCGTGGCAGTTCACGATCTGCACCATGGCAACGAGTGAGGATGCGTCATCCGAATACTTCTGCGCCGCTGCATCGTAGAACCGAATCGCCTCAGTGAAATAGGTCCGAGACCGCTCCGCATCGCGCCCCTTCAAGTGGCGCCCAAGGTCATACGCGCAGTCGCCGCGATAGAACATCGCGTTCCGCCTGATGAGCTTCTCCAGGTCGGTCCGGCGCTTCTCACCGGCGTCGAGGGCCTGGGCCACCTGGTCATACTCGCCCAATGCCTCGATGAGGCGTTCCTCGCGCAGCTTGCTGAGTCGCACCTGCTCCGACCGGGGCAGCGTGCCGCGCAGGGCATCGGCAATCTGTGTGCCCGACCCGCGATTTGCATCCGCCAGCGCAAACAGCAATTGCGGGTCGTGTTGCAATTCCGGGAAGCGCGTCATCGCAGCAGACAGCCGCTCGATCGCCTCCGGATAGCGCTCGGTACGCCGATACAACAACCCAAGCTCGACCAGGGCCGCCTTGAACTCGATCGCGTCCGGCTCGAAGAGCCCGCCCTCGAGCACATCCAACAGCTTTGCCTCGGCGCGCTCCGCGGCGTGGTCGGCGCCAGAAAGCAACAAACACTGTGACAGTGGCACATAGCTGCGATACGCCCACACACTTGTTGGCTCGAGCTCCTGCACCTTCTCGAACAGTTCGACCGCCGCTGCGTACTCGCCGCGCGCCTGATTCACGCGGGCCAGTCGATACCGCGCTTCGATGGCGCGCACGTCGTCCGGGCGCGTCTGGACATACTCTGCAAAGGCCTTGCGCGCTTCGATGTCTTCGCCCGCCCGGTCATACCCGTCTGCTGCAAGCCACAAGCTCGCCGCCGAAGCCTCTGCATCTGCGAGCGCGACCATGCGTGCATGCTGGCGATACAGCTGTGCCGCCTTGTACGAGTGCGACCTCGCCTCTTCCATGGTGATCGGATCGATTCGCGTGAAGTCGGGCAGACCATCGGCGGTCTGCGGCACATGTTCGAGCAACTGCTCCGAGCGCGCTCGGTGCGCCTCGGCCACGCGGAACACCGCTGCTGCCGAGGGATTGTCGCCATACAAGCGCAGGATCAGTTCCGCGTACCGCAGCGCCGTGTCATGCACACCCTCAAGCGAAAGGCGTGTGTACTGCTTGAGCAACGACGCTTCGATCCCATCGCGCCCAAGTTCGCCCAAGGGGTCACCTCGCTCGGCTGAGGCAATCACCTGCAGGTACGCGTCGAGCGACACACGGTAGTGCGCAAGCTCCGCTTCAATTTCGCCCAGTCCAAGCCACGCCGTGACGCCAGCCGCCGTCTGCGGGAAGCGCGTTGCGACACTGGCGAATCGATCGCGCGCTTCCTCGGGCTGGCCCTCCACCTGCAAGATGCGCGCCTGCAGCACTTCGCCCTGCGCAAAAGCGGGGTCGCTCGTGGGGAGCAGCCCCGCGGCGCGCGAGACATGTTCTTTGGCGGCCTCCGTCAACCCAAGCTCGAAATACGCCTGCGCAAGCAGCACAAACAGTCGGCCTGCCTCTGCCGACTGTCGTGTCGGCAATGATTGAATCTCCGGAAGCAAACGCTCGATGGCTTCTTCGATGTAGCCCCCACGCATGCGCATCCGCGTTTGCTGTGTCACGACCCACACGCGAACTTCGGGCGACGCTCCCGGATCTTCGCGCATCTCGTTGAGCAGTTGCGTCAGTTGTTTGTCATCGACCAAAGGCTCGGCTTGATTCAGCGACTGGTCCACTACCGCCCGGTACACACCAAAACGCACGTCCGCATGCTCCGGTCCAAGCTCACGAACTTCCTGCAGCGCCTCCTCGGTCTGCCCCATGGCGAGCAGCGTGTCCGCAAGATTCGCTGTCTGCCGGGGTGTCAATGGCGTGAGGTATTGCTCGCGCGCTTCGCGGTAATACGCCACGATGCGCTCATTATTCTCGGGAAGCGAAATCTCTCGGGCCTTCTGCGCGTAGTACAGCGCATCGCCTGACAGCACGTCATATCGCCCGCGATCACTCAGCGTTGCCGCGTCCGACAGGATGAACGCAGCCAACGGATCGTTCAGAATCTCAATCGCCCGGTCGTATTGCCGAGCCGCGATCGCCTCGTCCACGGAACTCAGCGCGCCTTGAAAGTCTGGCCCCGGCGCCTCGGCCACCCACAGCCTCGCGCCAAGCAGGATCATCACAGCGCCCGCAAGCAACACCGGCACCTGCCAATAGTCGCGCGGCCCGCGCAGCGGCTCGGGCTTGGGCAACGACACCGCAGGCGCCTTGCCCTTCAGCTTGGAAAGCAGCGAGACTTTGGACTCGCTGGTCTCCTCTGCTGGCGCCTCAGGCTCTTCGCCCTTCTTCTTCTTGTCGTCGCCCTTGGCCACCTGCCAACGCCTCCGCGCGCACGACCACAGCAGGCGTCACGCTGACGCCTCTCACCAGCTATCGGCTCATGACCCCGATTCGCCTCCCACGGAAGCGCGGACACGCTCATTGGGCGCATGAGTTGCGCTACGCTTCGGCATCCTCGCGCCGAGGTTGCCCGGTTCCGCGCAACACCGTGTACGTCCCGAAGGCGCCCGGGTGTGGCAGCGCCGGGCTCCCCATGACAAACAGAGCCAACATTGGGCACGCCGCCTTCGCTGCAGATCGAGCGAACGCCCGTCCGACGCCGACGCGGCGGCCAAACCGGTCCACCGTGCGACAGCCCAGCAAGGCCTTGCCCAACGTCGTGCCGGCAATCGCTTCCGCCACGCCCATGTGCAGCGCGGTGAGCGCCATCGCCCCCACAAGTGGCCACACGCCAAGCTTGGTCACCACCGCCTGCAATGGCGCCGTCATCACATTCACATCGCCAGGCCAAAGCAGCGCGATCACGATGATCGACAGCGAGCCGTCCATCGTCGCAGCCATCAATCGACGGAGCGGATCCGCCAAGGCCATCCCTGTCGGAAAGTGCGTCGGCGCGTGCACCGACGACTCCCGCCGCAACACATACAGCGCGACGGTGAGTCCCATCGACACCATGATGAGCAGCAAGACCTGCAGCTCGGCCGAGGCGAGCAGCGTGGCAACGCCAATCGTTCCGCGATAGCCAATCTTTCCATCCAGTTCGACGACCGTGACATCCAGCGCCGTGCCCGAAGGTGCGATCGCCGTCAGCAGGATCGCGTCATCTCCCCACTGCAGCGCGTGAGACCCCGACAGAACCTCCGGCACCTTCGCGACGTCCACGACCTGCCCTGGGCGCACCAGCCACAGCCTCGCTTCGCCTCGATATGGTGCGCCGGCGAGTGCGGGTGGCGTCGCATACGCCACCACTTGTCGTCCAACACTCATCACACGCACGGGCCCTTTGCACGGCGCGCGCAGGGCCTCGCCCGCATCCTGTGCACCGCCGACCGGTTGCACGATGACCTCTGCGCCATCCGCCCAGGTCAGCGCCGCGGCATGACCCCAGCCAATCACGCCATCCCATGGGTGCGCGCTCACAGTGCCCGCCGCCAGCTCACTCCACGCTCCACCATCAAGGTGCAGCAGTTTCTTGCCTGATTCACCAATCCCCGCCAACACGAACAGATCCTCGCCAGCAATTGCGACTGCGGCGCGCCCCGCAAACGCCGGGATCGGGGTCAATGGCTCCAGCTCGCCTGGCGAGACAACGTCCCAGGCGTCATGCACCATGCGGACGCGGCGCACCGGATGCACCGATGCCGTGTCCTCCGCGCTTGTCGCGGCAAAGACCATCACGATGTCGTCAGGCGTGCTCGCCCACGCCATGGGTCGCTCGCCAAGCTCATACATCACATGCATGCGAGGCGGGGCGCCGCCCTCGATGTACACCACCGCAGACCCGCCGCCATCGCGCTCAACAACTGCAATGGCCGAGCCATCCGCCTCAGAATTCGCGGCCGTCACACGCACAGCGCACAACATCATCGCAAGCGCGACGACCATGCCCGCCCATCGGCGCATCATGGCTCAGCATCCAGGTCTAGGGTGCGCATGGGCCGAAGCGCATCGACAAGCCGCTCGAAATCAAACGCCCGATTCCGCGGCGGCTCGTCATTGGCGCTGTCCAGATCGATCCGCATGGACGCAGCGCCTTCCGGATAGTCGATCTCAACATCCATCGCCATATGCACGATGTTTGCCTTGTCGGTCATGTCGACCAGCTGATAGTCGCCTAACGTCGCTCGAACAACACGGTCGCCTCTTGCATCGACAAGTTCAATCGCTGTCGGGCGCGCGGTGAGCCCGTCCACGTCATACACCCAGTGCGCGCCGCTCTCCGCGGGCAACGCAAACCGCCAGCCGCTCTCCGTGGTCTCAACCTCGGGTAGGTCGGCGGTGCGGCCATCAAATGTCGGCAGCGAGCGAATCCCCATCAGCGTCACGAGGTCGCGTGGCGGCGCGAGCAGCCCGATCTCCTGCGCCTTCTCCGCTGTCAACGCATCGTGTCGACCCACATATGCCACCGTGTCCTCATCGCGCAACAGGTCAATCATCCAATAGCGCTCTTCGTCACAGCCCACCCACAGGAACGTCTCGCCAAGCTTGTGTACGCGAAACACGACGCGGCTGGGTTGCACGATCTGGATATCCAGATTCCCCTGCTCCCATTGCTCATCACCCTGTGCGTCTTTCCATCGGAAGTTCACAACGCCTCGCCCGCGCAGCGCTTGCAGTGATTCGGTGCGCTCGTTGTAGCGTGCCGTCAATTCCTCATAGGTGATGGGCTCAACCGGCGCTGCCTTGCGAGCGCTCGCACACGACGCCATCAAGACAGCCAAGGCACACACAACCGACATCGCCAGTGCGCGCCCATTCACGATGCGCTCCGCACGACCGCTTCGAGCTGCGTCGCCACGTCCGCCAGGATCGCGGCATCGAGCGGCGGGTTGAGAATCTCGATCGGCGTTGACTCCGGATCCGAGCCCTTCAGGCGCACGAGCAGCGCTCCGGGATCCTCGCCCTTCGCCTCGCGCAGCCCCACTTGCCGCAACAACCGCTTGCGCACCATGAGCAGTGCGAGCGCATACCGAAACGCCAGGCGTTTGGGCTCGTCCGCGTCCGCCAGTGAGTCCAGCAGGTCAAACAACTCATCATCACCCACGATGGTGCTCTTCGGTGCGCCGGGCTCCGGGATCGTGCCGCGCCAAAACGCAAACACATCCTTGGGGCGCGAGGTCGCCCACGCATCGAGCGTGTAGTCCCGCCGTTCAAGCCCCTCCTGCTCCGTCGATTCGATGAGACATGCGATGTGCGCCTCGCCCGGCTCAAACACATGCCCGGTCGCGGCACACTTCTCCGCGGCCCGACCAATCGGATATGACACATGCAACGGTGAACTCATGCGATCAGTCTAGCGGGCCGCGTCCCGCGCACTATGACGCCTCAAAAAATCGGCGGCTCGTCCCGCCTTGGCCGATCGGCACGCTGATCTTCGCCGCACAGCGCGGACACTGCCCGCGATACGTCTGCCCCGCGTCATCGCGGTACAGCCGTCCGTAGACGTTACAGCAGCGGAAGTGAATCCCAAGCCACTTGCGTCCTTGGGGACGGTCGCCGTCGCCCGACCCGTGCTGTTTGGCCTGTGCGCTCATGGTGAGTAATTCGGATCGGCCTGGCGTCCCGTGTCGCTTCACTGCATCGCCGCGACAAGGGCGTCGGCACGCCCCGCAACGTCGTTGGCCGCCGCCCGGGCTCGCGCAACAATTGCCTGTCCGTCCAGGGCCGCCTTGTTCATGAGGGGCGCATTGGCCTGCACATGGCCAACGGCGCCGCGGGCTGCACTTCCGATGAGCGCCGCCGACGCCACCAGATCGCTCACCAACCAACCTGCGTGGGGCCCAAGCCCTTCCAGCGCCGCGATGACCTGCTCGCACGCCTCGATAGTCGCCATGGGTGTCGCCGCGGCCAGCTGCGCCGCCAGGCCCACGGCGTGCGCATCCGCCTCGCCGCGCTTCTGTTGGGCCATCGCGTCACTCAGCGCCTGGTATGCGCGTGCGTCGTCGTCCACAAGCTCGAGCAAACTGTTGCGCGCCTCGCCCAGCGCCCGCCCATGCGCCTCGATCAGGCCCCGATGCTCCGCGCTGCTTTTGCGCGCCGCGGCATAGTTCGCCACCATCTCGCCCAGCGCGGCAGCCACCGCCGCGGCCAGCGCGACGGCCGCCCCGCCACCGGGCGAAGGCGTGCGCGACGCAATCGCCTCAAGCGCCGCGCTGACTTTCAGATCCCCCAAGCGCTGCTCCATGCGCGTCATGCTCCTCATCGACCAGCATCAAACTGGTCCAGCCACCTGGGTTCGGGCAGATAGGTGAAGCGCGCGTTGCTGTTCTTCTTGCGCACGTCGCTCTCATGCCGCGTGTCAGGCACCTTCACCATCATCTCCGCGTGCCCGTCCACATAGAGCACCGTCGCCTCGACACTCGAGCTATACCACTTCTGCCCACGATCCTGGTCATCTTCATAGTTGTAGATCGGGTGCGTCGCGCACAACCACGTCTTGGTCGTGTCGCGCACGCGTGGCATCTTGCCGCCATCCACTGGAATCAACGTCGGATAGACCTCGACACCCGCGACGGTGTCGAGCGCGTGGTCGTTCAGGTTGTAGCTTGATCCAAGCAGGTCATACATGCTCGTCGTGTCGAGTCCGAGTGAGGTCACGAAAGGATCCGCCGTCCCCGCATCGGCGGGCGAACGATAGACCTCGAGATCAAAGTCCCCCGCTTCGATCGCGTCGTCTCGCGGGATCTCCCCGTCATACACATAGGCATTGAGTGGGCGCCGCTCGGCGCCAATCGCATTGATCCCGAAGAACGGCAGCGTTCCTTTCACGCCGCCAAAGAGCGCCCCGATGTTCTGGCCAGAAGGCGGCTGCACCGGCTCGGTGCCACCAAAGCCCTCGACGCGCACCTGCGGCAGCCTGTCCTTGTGATCTTGCACATACATCTGCAGCCCGAGCCCAAGTTGCTTGATGTTTGACATGCACCCGCTCGCCTGGGCCATTGCTCGCGCACGCCCCAGCGCCGGCACCAAGATCCCCAGCAGCAGCGCGACGACCGCCACCACGACCAACAACTCGATCAACGTAAAAGCCTGCCGACGCATCGGGCCTCCTCTTCACTTCGCCACAGACTGTACCGACCGTTGCATCCCAAGATCGCCCGCCGGACCGCGCAAACTCCACGAAAAAAGACGGGACGCCCACAGGGGCGCCCCGCCGCAAGGAGAACCAGACGTGGTTCGGAGCAATCGCTTACGCGGCGCAAGCCGGCGAGCAGTTCTTCACGAACTCACCATTCGGATAGCCGAACGGGACGAACGGGCCAAAGCCGACCGGGAAGGGCGTCACGCGATTGGGCTGCGGGCTGTTGATGTCAACCTTCTTGCCGTTGACAACGTCATCGACCTTGGGCTGATTCCAACCGATCGGCGTGTTCCAGCCGAAGTTGCCGAAGAACGGCATGCCGTAGTTCCACGGGGTGTTGTAGCCGTTCATCCACGGCGTGGCGCCGAATGCATACGGGAAGGAGGCGTTGGCCGAGTTGGTGTTCCAGGCACTGTAGTTACCGTAGGGGTAACCCGCGAACGTCGTGTTGGAGAAGGGAAAGTTGTTGTAGGGATAGCCCTGACCAAACGTGTTCGAGAAGTTGTACAGGCCCGGGAACGGCGTCGTGTTGCTGTTCCAGTTCGTGTTCCAGTTGAACGGCGTCGTGAACTGGTTGTTGAAGTACGGCGTGTTGTAGCCGTAGAAGCCCTCATACCCATTCACCGGCGCCTGCCAGTTGTTCCAGTTCCAGCCGGTGTTGAACGGCATGGTGGAATTCCAGTTGCTGTAGCTGTACGGCGTGTTCCAGTTCCAGCTGTTGTTCCAGCCGAAGTTGTTCGGCGTGTTCCAGCCGTACTGGTTCCAACCGAACTGCGGCGTGTTCCAATTCCAGCCGTAGCCGGAGTTGAAGTTGCCGTTGAAGTTCGGCGTGGTGTTCCAGGGCGTATTCACGCCATAGGTGTTCTGGAACGTGAAGGGATTCGGATACGTAAACATGTGTGCTCCTTCGCCTTGTGGTCTCTGTGCACAGGTCGATCATTGGGCCGGCGCCAACTCGGCGCACAGCACCCCCCGCGGCAGGTCGAGACCTCCCCCACATGGGCAGGTCAATCGCCGCGCACTGTCCATCGACCCGTCGTAGCACCGGCTTTGGGCCAACTCCGACTTCCGCGCGCAGTTACACCATGCGCCGCCCGCCAAAGCCGGAGCCCGCCTAACCAACGCAAGCCAGAGATCAACAAGGAGAGTGGGCGCACCTGGATTCGAACCAGGGAAGGCGGTAGCCAACAGATTTACAGTCTGTCCCGTTTGTCCACTTCGGTATACGCCCCGTGACTTTCGCCCTCGGGCGGCCTGTCCGCCGAAGGGGGGCGGGATTGTATCAACCCGCGCCTGGAGGGCCACACGCGGCCTATCGGCCCTCGGACCCATCAACTGCTGGCAAGATCCCCTTCACCTTGTCTCGCCAAGCCTTCGCCTCGTCCGCCTTGCCCCACGCGTCATACAGGTCCGCAAACCGCCCCGCGACCATTGCACGGGTCGCGTCGTCTTCGGGCGCAAGACGCTCCATCAGGCCTGCCCAGCGCTGCAGACAAGCCTCGGCCTCCGCAAACCGACCAAGTTCGATCAGCACATCCGCCCGTGACGCCAGGGTCAGCCAGACAATGGGCTGCCCCTCGGGCAGCGTGTTTGCGATTTCCAGCCCACTGGCTGTCAGCTCGTCGGCTCGCGCCAAGTCACCAAGCTGGACCCATGCGTTGGCCGCGGTGCGGTACGCCATCGCGGCAAACATCGGATTGCACTGCGCTGAGCTGACCAGCCCAATGAGCTCCTCAAAGCGGCGCTTTGCCTCTTCCGTTTGCCCCTGATCGAGCAACTCCGAGGCAAGATTGCTCAGCACCGACATGGTCAGCGTGTGCGATGGCCCAAACAGCGCCAGCTCCTTGGTGTACACCTCTTGATACATGTCGAGCACGCGATCTCGAGGCCCGTACCTGTCGTAGAAGACCGCCAGGTTCCCCTGTGCCTTGAGTGTGTCCGGCGCATCAGGTCCGTCTTCGGTAACCCTGCGGCTGTACGCCTCCTCGCGCAACGCCCTGGCCTCATCGATGCGCCCCTGCTCCGTGCGCAATGCCGCCACATTGTTGATTAACAGCAACTCGATGTGGTCTGAGACGCGGTCGCTTCTGCGCGCAATTTCCAAGGCTCCGGAGAGCATCTTGTCCGCGTCCGGAAGCCGACGCGTCGCGAAATACAGCCCACCCAGCGCATTCATTGCACGAAAGAGCAGATCTTCGTCGCTCCCTTCGAGCCCGCGCGCGACGCCAAGTGTCGCTGTCAATTGCGGCTCGGCTTCAGCAAATCGTCCCATGTCCATCAGCGCACTGCCGAGCGCCAGCTTCGTGTCTCCCGTCACTGCCGCATCTGATCCCAGCTCCTGCTGATACAGGTCGATCGCCCGGCGCAGGTGACCCTCCGCCCGAGCGGCAAGCCCCGCGCTGCGATACGTGCGCCCGATGGCGCCTTGCACGTCCGCCTCGACGAGCGGCTGCCCGGTGAGCCCCGTCGCAATGTTGGCGACCGCTTGCTCGAGCAGCTTCTGCAGCAGCTGCGTGTCCATCGTGCGCGCCACCTCCGGATCCACGCCGGAGAGAATGTTCTGCATGAACGCACTGACCTGTGTCGCCCGCGCGGCCTCGCGCTCCGCCGCACGCTGCGCCTTCAGAGCGCTCATCCATCCCCAGCTCGAGGCAATGAGCCCGGCCACAAGGACCACGAGCACCGCCGCGGTGCCTACCACGAGCGCCTTGTTCCGCCGCGCCAGCTTGCGGAGTTGATACATGGCGCTGGCGGGACGCGCCAAGATCGGCTCATCGTTGAGGTAGCGCCGGATGTCGTCCGCCATCGCGCCCGCTGAGGCGTAGCGCTGGTCCTTGTCGTGTTCCAATGCCTTGGCGACAATCGTGTCTAGATCGCCGCGCAGCATCCTGTTCACTGCCCCAAGTCGCGTCGGCTCGGTCTGCGAGATCACGCGCACCGCCTCGGGGATCGATCGATCTTGCACATTGACTGGCAACTGCCCCGTCAA
The DNA here is from genome assembly GCA_020427635.1 of Phycisphaerales bacterium. GTDB lineage: Bacteria > Planctomycetota > Phycisphaerae > Phycisphaerales > UBA1924 > JAGQOH01. Next base: position 10,513 of record JAGQOH010000026.1, on the reverse strand, counting down.
CAACTCAAAGCAGATCACGCCCAGCGCGTACACGTCGCTCCGTGTGTCGACGTCGTCCGGCTCACCACTTACCTGCTCCGGGCTCATATAGGGCAACGTCCCGATGAGTTGCCCCACGCCTGTGCGCAATGTCTGCGTACGCGCCTCTTCATCCGTTGTGCGCGCGATGCCAAAGTCCAGGACGCGCGGCTGCCCGCGCTCATCCACAACGATGTTCGCAGGCTTCAAGTCCCGGTGAATCACGCCCTGCTGGTGGGCGTGCTCAACGGCATGCGCAATCTCTTCCATCAGCGCCAACCGCTCACGTGTACCAAGGCCTTCTTCATCGGCATACTTCAACAGCGTGCGCCCGCGCACATATTCCATCGCGATGTATGGCTGTTGCGTCCCGCCCACATCCGCGATGCCCGCTTCGAAGATTTGCGCGATGCCCGGATGCTGCAACCGACCAAGGGCGCGCGTCTCGCGATCAAACCGGTGCATCACATCGCTTGAGGTCAAGTCCGGACGAATGAGTTTCAACGCGACCTGCCGTTGCGGCTTGTCCTGCTGCGCGAGGTACACCACACCCATGCCACCCTGCCCCAGCACGCTTATCATGGTGAACGGCCCGATGCGCTCGGGCATGCCTTTTGGAATCAGCCGAGTGCGTTCTTCGCGCAGGGCCTCGCCCCATTCAATGGCGATCCCGCGCGCTGCAGAGTCCAAATCGACCGCCGGCGACTCGATGTGCGCCAACATCGATTCCACCTCGCGCTGCAACTCATCGTCACCCGCGCACTTTGCTTCGATCAATGCGGCACGCTCATGAATGGGCGACTCGCACGCCTCGTTGAACACCGCCTTGAGCTTCTCGTACCGCAGCGCATCCATCTATGCGTCGCCTTCGTGCTCGCTCAGCGTCTTGCTCAACCAGGCCTTGGCCATCCGCCATTCCATCTCAACGGTGCGAGGCGATACCCCGAGCGCCTCCGCCGTCTCCTCCACTGTCAGCCCGCCGAAGAACCGCTTTTCGACCACACGCGCCTGCCGCTCGTCCAGCGCCTCGAGCTTGGTGAGCGCTTCATCGAGCGCCAAGAGGTCCGCCGGCCCCATCGCCGACTTCGCGACCGCCGCCCCCAGGGTCACCCGCTGCCAGTCCCCGCCGCGCTTTTGCGACATGCGACGGCGCGCATGATCCACAAGCACCTGCCGCATCGCACGCGCCGCGATTGCTCGAAAGTGCGCCCGGTCGTTCCAAGTCAAATTGGTGTCATCGACGAGCTTGAGATACGCCTCATGCACGAGCGCCGTCGCCTGCAGCGTTTGCCCGCCCCCACCACGGCGCATGTACGCCTCCGCAAGCCCGCGCAGCTCGTCATACAGCAACGGCAACAACTCCGACGGAGCATCGGGCTCACCGCGGGCGACGGCCAACACAATCTGGGTTGTTTGTTCTTTCACCGACACCTTGGGCCCTCTGCCTTGGCCACCCCCGTCGCCTTCCACAGGCCAGTGTAGCCCGTGGCGGGGGGTTTTCCTGACGCTCGTTCGTCCATTCCGAGCCCAAACACCCAGGATTCAGCCTCACTCCCAGTTTTTGCGCCCGATAGCCTCGCTCTGCGTGGTATCACAGGGAGGACACCGTCCGGAGGATCCAGCATGCATCCGTACCCGCGCCTCGCCGCCGCCCTCATCCATGCGATGCGGCGCATCGCGCGCCGCCCTTCGCTCGTGGTCCTGACCCTTGCCTGCTCCGCCCACGCCCAGCACTTCAATCTTGACTTCGGGCCTGGCTCGCACGACAGGCCATCGGACACATATGGCGCAGCAACTGGTCAACTGGGCTACTGGAATGGCGTCAACGCCGATGCGCCGAACAACGTTTGGACGCAGCTGCGCAACCTCGATGGCGCACTGACGAACGCGCGCGCTCGCGTGCTCTATGGCAGTGGATCGACCGGGTGCATCGGTGGCTTCTTCTCCATCAACTGGGGCAACCTCATGTGTGACCAGGTTGCCGCGAATGGGGAGATCGAGATCGATATTGATGGCCTCGAACCCGGCATCTACGAAGTGACAGTCTACGCGGGTCTCATGAATCAACCCTTTGCAGACACAATGCGTGCTGGAGGCGATGGCTCCTTCGCAGAACGGCAACTGTCCGGCACGATTTCCTCCGCTTCGTTCGTGCATGGCAGAACGCATGCAAGGCTCTTGGTGCAGGTCATCCCCGACCGCGATCTCTACGTCGGCGTGCGCGAGTCACAAGCCGCCATCAGTGCGGTACAGATCACCAAGCTCAGGCTCGCGGCCTGCGAAGGCGATCTCAACGGCGACAATGTCTGCAATCTGGATGATTTGCAATTGTTACTTTTCTACTTTGGGAACAGCTGCCCGTAGACAAACGCCTTTGCGCCATTTGCGGTCCCTTTGCGTGACTCAAATGGGGTCATCCCCAAGAATCACACCCGGTTCAACACTCGCAAAGAGGACTTTCCAATGCAGAACCTGTTTCGCAAGACCGCCGCGATGCTCGCGGCCCTGGTCACCCTCCCCGCCATGGCCCTCGCCGGCGGCGCTGAGCTTGGCTTCAATGTCGACATCGATCGACCAAACATCATTGACGACAACCCACCCGCGTCCTACGGCGCCGCGGCCGCTCAAGCCGGCTACTGGAATCCAGTCATCGCCGATTCGGCCGCAACGTTCCAGCTTCGCGATCTTAATGGCGTGTTGACGAGCGCCACTGTTCGGCGCACCGTAGGCAATGGCAATCACCAATACCAGTGCCCAGGCGGCTTCATCGACATCAATTGGTCCAAGCTCATGTGCGATTACGCCTGGGATGTCACAGGCGTTGTCAATCCAATTGAATACCAGTTCGAGAATCTGCCCGGCGGTGCATACGACCTGTACACCTATGCATGCCAACCAGGCGACACGTTCCAGCCTGGCTTCAACATTGGCGTCTGGGTCGACAACGTCTACCAAGGCACCACGTTCATCACAGGCACCGTGCTCTCTTCGACCTTCACAGAGGGCACGACCCATGACATCCGTACCGTGAATGTCCCCAACGGCAGCACGCTCCGCGTGCGCGCCTGGGACGGCAATGGTGAGTTTGGCGATGAGGTTTCGCTCAACGGATTCCAGCTCGTTCGCGTGGATGATCCCAAAGCCGAGATCACTGCGCCAGATCTCCTGGGCTGCGCGTGCAATCCCGTCTCCATTACGGGCTCAGCTTCCGGCGCAGGCTTCTCCGGATACTGGGTCGAATACTCACAGAACGGCAACGATCCCTGGACCCTTATTTCACAGAGTAATGTGCCGGTCACGAATAGCACGCTCGCCACATGGAACACCACGGGCCTTGCCGAGGGGTATTACACCATTCGCGTCACGGTCGCGAACACTGCCGGCCAAACATCCACCGCGTTCACAGTTGTGTGGATCAACAACACATTCAATCCCATTGGCATTGATTCGCCCGTGCCAGGCGGCATTTACGGCGGACGCGTTTGCTTCGACGGCACCATCTGGGACAACTGCTTCTCACGCTACTTCGTCGATTACTCGCCTGATGGCGGCGTGAACTGGACGCCCGTCGATCCTGCAAACCCCTTCTACACCACACCTGTCATCAACGAACTCGCCGCGATTTGGGACACCATCGCTGCCGCAGTGCCCGATGGGGCCTATTGGGTCCGCGTCCGCGGGGTGCCGATCTGCGGCGACATCGTCGAGGAACGCTTCCAAATCGTCATTGACAACACGCCCCCCTACGCCGAGATCACCACACCCGACCCATGCACGATGCATTGCGGTCTCGTTGAGGTCTTTGGTCGCGCATTCGACGAGAACATCGCAGGTTGGGTCCTCCAATACACGGGAGGCCCCATCAATGGCTGGGTCAACATCGCGTCAGGCAACACCAATGTCGCAGGCTTGCTCGGCATCTGGGATACGACAGACCTTCCAGCCTGCTGCTACACGCTTCGCCTCGTTGTCACTGACCAGGCCCAAGTCAACTGCACGGGCCTGCCGCACCAATCGGAATACCTAGTCTCCGTCGGCGTGGGCATCGAGGGTGATCTCGATGGCGATGGCATCGTGGATCTCGACGACCTGCAGCTCATGCTCTTCAACTTCGGCATGACCTGCCCACCCGCGCCCTAATCGGCGCACGAACTCTGGCGGCGTGTGCCAGCGCCGCACAACACGGGAGCCGCTCGGGGCAGCAATGCCCCGGTTCCCTTTTCATCTTGAAGGCCCGAAGGCCTGCCAACAGGCTTGGCCGCACACGTTGGTTTAGGCAAGATGGCATGATATCTGGCGCCGTCGAACGGCTCCCGAACAAGCCCAAAACCACCCAGATTCCACTCCGCCGGTTCGCATTCCACACTTTGCGCCTGCCCCGCCCCAAACGCGTGTTCCAAGGGCAGAAATGCCTTGGCCCCATTCATCGCAAGCTCCATAATGGAGCCCACTGCAAGGAGATCGACTCGTCATGAAACGCGCACCCGCCCTCGCTTCCGCCGCTCTGTCCGCGGCCACCATCGCCGCCCTCGCCGCACCGGCGCAGGCCACGGTCAGCGGCAGCTACATCAACTCCACCAACTTCAGCTTCACCGTCACCTACATGCCCGACTTCGACCAGGTTCGCGGCGCGGGCCCCGGTGTCATCTCGCTTCCCAATGACGGCAAGATGTACTGCGTCCCGACCAGCGGTCTCAATCTCTGCGCATACATCGCAAACCATGGCTATCCATTCCTGTCGCCTGGCACGGGCAACTGGCAAAGCCAGTCCAAGTACAACACCGTCTCTCAGAACCTCTTGCTCATGGGCATCCTCATGGGCACCGATCCCTTCGATGGCACGGGCGGCTCAGGCGGCTACAACGGTTTGCAGGCTTACGTGGGCAACCCCTTCATCTTTGACGTTGATCGCTACTACGCGTCCGGCTTCTACGCTCCAACAACCTCCAAGATCGGACAAGTCTGGCTCAATGGCGGCGTCGCCAGCTTCTGCTACGGACGCTATAGCCACTCGGGCAACGTGCTCACGAGCCGTCACGGCGGCCACTGCGTCACCGCGACGAAGGTCGCCAAGTCCGGTATCAACTCGTCCATGCGCTACCGTGATCCGGGTACGGGTGGCAGTTCAGACACCACCCAATCCCAGTTCGTGCATACGACCATCAGCGCCGTGGACAAGGTCTTCATCCGCGATGGCTTTCCGCGCGTGATGAGCGAACTCACGACCAACGCCACGGATGGACGCTTGCGGATCATCGACTCGGTCTACGCCATCTATCCCATTGGCGGACTCACTGACGATCCCACTGGCATCACCTTCATCCGCCCGCTGCCGCTCAGTGGCTACATGCCGCCGCCGCAGCACTTCGATATCAACCCCGCCATCTTGCAGGACTTCGTCCAGGCACCGGACAACACAAGCGTGCTCGCGCTGACGAATGCGATCGTCGGTGGTCCGCCCGCAGCGCTCCACATGATCGACCCGGTCAGCGAAGAAGACACGGTGCTTGACATTGGTCGCCCGCTGCTGGATCCCAAGGTCATGAAAGTCAACCGCCACGCCGAGTACTACATCATTGATGGCCGCACGATCATCTGCATCATTCTTTCGCAAACACCCATCACGCCCGTCACCACGGTGCTGCCCGGACCGGGTTACGAATCGATGACCATCGACAACGGCGAAGACTGCATCATGGTCATTAAGGGCGGCGCGCCCGCACAGATCTTGAAGTACCCGCGCAGCCTCGCGGGCGATCCTGAAGTCATCAACCTGCCGGAAACCATCCCGCTGTTTGGAAAGATCTGGTTTGATTGCTGCCCTGAAGACAAGTCGCTCTGGCTTTGCTCAGAAAAGAGCGACACGCTCTATCACGCCGAGATTAACCCGACCACCGGCCTGTACGAGCTGACAGATGTCATCATGCAAGCTGACATCGTCAACCCGCGCTGCATCCAAATGCGCATGTGTGATCAGCTCATCTTCGCATGCGATGGCTCCGTGAAGGAGTTCCGAAAAGGTCGCGATGGGGCCTGGACCGAAGCCATGGACGGCGCCTTCGCCGGCGGCCGTGGCGGCACCCCGGGCCAGTGCTTCGTCGTCTCGCGTTCCGACACCAACTTCGATCCCGCTGTCCACGGCACAGATTGGGACTTCGACATCCTTCCCGAGGAGCTCATGGAAGGCGAGGGCGAAATCGCCGACTGCATTGGCGACATGGATGGCGACGACGACGTCGATCTCGACGACTTGCAAGCCTTCCTCTTTGAGTTTGGTGAAGAAGGCTTCTGGCGTGCTGGCGATTTCAGCCAGAATGGCCTCGTCGACCTCGATGATCTCCAGTTGCTGTTGTTCTACTTCGGAAACATCTGCAGATAACACCATGCGAGCGCCGTCTCAGGCGTGAGGCGGCGCTCTTTCCAATACATTTGGTCCTGTTGCGGCAGATGCTCAGCAGCGCCGAGCTCTCGACGACACATCGACCGTTCGATGGCTCATCGCCGCGGGTGCCGGCACGCGATTCCGGACGCTGCAATAATGGACCACTTGATCGTGCTGTTCACATTCGAAAACACTGCTGATCGCCATTCCATGCGGAGACCCTTCATGCATAGCTCCCGTCACGCTCGTCAGACGTTCTCCATCGCCACGCTCATCGCCGCCACGTGGACTGCTGCGCCACAAGCAAGCGCTACTGTTTCCGGGTACTACAACAACTCCACCAACTTCAATATGTACGTCACAAACATGCCTGACTTTGATCAGGTGCGCGCCGCCAGCAACCCGCTTGGTGTCTTGGGACTTGCCAACAACGGCGTCAACCACTGTGTCCCCACGAGCGCCCTCAACCTCTGCGCATACATCGCCAAGCACGGCTACCCATCCACCAGCCCGGGCGTCGCCAACTGGCAAAGCGACACCACCTACAACGTCGCGACGATCAACATTGGCATTCTCGGCGCATACATGAACACCGATCCGTTCAGCGGCGGGACGGGCGGCGAGGCCGGATACTTGGGCCTCATTCAATATCTTGCAGATCCGTACACATTCGACGTCGACCAGTACTATCCCGTCGGTGTCTGGTCACCCAATCTCGCGCTCATCGCACAGATCTACGCCAATGGTGGCCTCGCAAACCTCTGTTATGGACGCTATTCACACAATGGCAGCACGCTCACCACGCGCAACAGCGGCCATTGCGTCACACCCGTCCGCGTGAGTCAAGGCGGGCTGTTCAGTGGTGAACTGCGCTATCGCGACCCCGCCACGGGCGGCAGTTCGATGTTCAACCAATCCGACTGGGCGACGACGACCCTGCCCACATTCGCCGGCTTTTTCACTGTTGATGGCCAAACCCGCGTGATGACTGAAATGCTCACGGGCTCAACCGACGGTCAACTGCGCATCATTGACACGGTGTACGGCGTGACCCCGATCTCCGGGCTTACAAACTCGCCCACACTCGTCAAGTTCCTGAATCCCAGCTTTTTCAGCAACTACGGCTCCCCACCATCAGAATTCGCATTCAGCGCCGCGCTGCTCGCGGACCTTGCCCTTGATCCCGATGGCACCAATGCGTGGGTGCTCGTCGAAAACGTGCCAGGCGTCTCACTTGGCAAGGTGCAGAAGATCAATCGCCAGGATGGCACAACGCAAACGTGCGTCGAAAACCTCAATGATCCCAAGGCATTCCGCTTCAACCGCCACCACGAGCTCTACATTCTCGATGGCCGAATCTTGCGCTGCGTCGCAGTCAAACAGGGCAATGCGCAGACCACGACCGTCCTTCCCGGCTCAGACTTCCAAGCGATCGCCTGCGATCCGAGTGACGACAGCATCTTGGTGCTGAACCCAGTCACGAAGCAGATCGCGAAATACCCTCGCTCGCTCACCGGCGCACCGACGATGCTCCAGCTGCCAACGAACTTCCCGCTCTCAGGCAAGTGCTGGTTCGATTGCTGCCCGGAAGACAAGTCCATGTGGCTCTGCTCCGAAGCCAGCGACAGTATTTTTGAAGTCCATATCGACCCACTCTCAGGCCGCTATGTGCAAGGTCCCGTGATCGCACAGGCGGACATCGTGAACCCGCGCTGCATCAACATGCGCATGTGCGATCAGCTGATCGTCGCCTGCGACGGATCCGTCAAAGAGTTTCGCTACATGCCGGGTCGCGGCGACGGCTACGATGGCTGGATTGAGCTCAACAGTGTGCTCCAAGGCATCAATCCTGGACTGTGCTTCGATGTCTCCCGCTCCAATTCCAACCACGACCCCGCGGTCCACGGCCCGGAGTTCGACTTCGACGACACACCGCCCGATCAGATCTTCGCCCGCACCGAGTCGCTCGACTGCATTGGCGACATGGATGGCGACGACGACGTCGATCTCGACGACTTGCAAGCCTTCCTCTTTGAGTTCGGCGAAGAAGGCTACTGGCGCAATGGTGACTTCAGCCAGAACGGGCTCGTGGATCTGGAAGACCTGCAACTGCTGCTGTTCTACTTTGGCGAGATCTGCAACTGATCAAACTGCACGACCACACGGCGCCGCGCCCCACAAGGCTCGGCGCTGTTTCGTCAGGCTGAAGTCCGGCGCGGCCTTACTGCCGAATCGGATGCGTGGGATCCCAGCTGTCGAAGTTCAATTCGTCCGTTGGTGCCCCCGATCCATTCAGATCGATCGGTGGCACAATCCGCGGCGGTATGCATGGCGTGCCAAACACCTGCAGCAGACCCGCCAAGTCGGTCAGATCGACATCCCCGTCGTGGTCCATGTCCACCGCGGAGTATGACGTTGGTGTGCCAAACTGCTGAAGTAGTGCCGCGAGATCGTTCAACCCGCGCACGCCATCGCCATCGGTGTCGCCATCGCAGGCCACATACATGCTCCAGCCATCCGTCTGGAACGCGTCAAAGATGATGCGCGCTACATACTGACCGCCCGAGATCGAAAAGTGCAGCCCGTCGTAGAGGTATCCACTGTCGACAAAGAACTGATACGCACCCGCCGAGTGGTACAAATCGATGAAGCCAAAACCACTCTCATCCGCCAGCACTTCCATCGCGCTCACGATGGGCTCCAGGAATGTTGAGCCGGAATCATAGGTTCCGATCAGCACAAACTGCGCGCCCGGCGAAGCGTTCTGCAAGCGCTCGATGAGCTGCGCAAGCGAAGCGCGATACCCAATGCTCGAGTAATTCTGATCGTTTTGTCCAAGCCAGATGAACACCAGGTCGGGCGCAATGTCCGCCACTTGCGCATCGAAGGTCCAATCGCGCTGCAGGAACTCATCGACCCCCCACCCGCCATTCGCCGCGCGGTGCACAAGCACGCCGGGCACGCCCGTTGTATTCACCTGTCCCAAGATCAGCCCAGTGCCCGCGCTCATCGGCCGAAACCAGATCAGTCGATCTTCCTCTTCGGGCGCAAAAGTCCAACGCCAGGTGCGAAGCGCCGCCGTCGCACCATTGCAGTCAATCGAAGCGATCGGCACACCCCAGGGGTGCTCAATCTGAATCACGCGCCCGCCCGGCGCCTCGACATAGTGCAGCTTGATGCTTACATCGCGCGCAAAAAAGCTCCCTGTCCCCGCTTCCGCGCCCTGACCGTCCGACTCTGCCCAGAGCCCATCCGGCGCATGGTGCGGCACGGTGTCGTGATTCGCTTGCCCTGTGGTCCATCCATTGTTGAACCCCGCACCCGTCCACACCGAGAAGCCCTGGTACCCCTCACCAGCATCGCCATACTCGTTCTGCATCATGTTGCGAAAGAACGGCGTCCACGCACCGGGCTGCTTGAAACTCAGACTGTCACCCAGCACCAGGATGCTCACCGTCCCACCTGCCGCCAGCTTCGCCTTTGCAGGCGCGAGCACCGTCGGCAGGTTGTGAAACAACGGTGCCGTGAGCGCCCCTGCCGTCACCTCACCCTGAGCCGGCCCCTGCGCATGCTCTCCAACATCCACGGCGCCAATGCCAGCGCGCTGCGCATGCACAACCGAAGCCGCCAGCGTCAGCAGAACAACAAGACCACCAAGGCTCTTCCAAAAAGAACGCATGGGTCAACGCCACTCCCAACGCAAGCATACGTTGGACTTGGGCAATCCAAAGTGAACTCGTGCCACAAGCAACTGCCCTGGCAACCTGGGCAAGGCCGCACAGAAGCACACAGGTCCAAAAACACAACCGCCCCGGCGGGGTGCCGAGGCGGTTGAAGACAGGTAAACAGTTGGGGTCACTTTGCCGAGCGTTACCGACCGGCTATCTCCTGCAAGCAGGAGGCAAGAATGTACTGACTTGTCCGACCAGAAGATCGCTCTTCGGATCGGTCTAAGGTATCCCTTAGAAAGGAGGTGATCCAGCCGCAGGTTCTCCTACGGCTACCTTGTTACGACTTAGTCCCAATCACCGAGCTTGCCGTCGACGCCTCCCTCCATTGCTGGTTGGGTGAGCGGCTTCGGGCACTCCCGGCTCTCGTGGCTTGACGGGCGGT
>JAGQOH010000025.1 GCA_020427635.1 Phycisphaerales bacterium | reverse complement strand
TGACTCTGCTGCGGAGCTTGCCCAACAGGCTCGTGCGGATGTGATGTTGCGACCGCAGAGTTCGATTGACACGCGGCAGATGAATGCGGAAACGATCGAAGCGCAGCTTGCTGCGGCGACGAGCGCCGTTGATGCGCGCGAAGCTGCGCCGACGACCATGAACGATGCACCCGCGCCGGCTTCGGTGCAGGTTGCCCAGGCGCAGCGTGATGCGCAGGTGACGACGCCAACAGCGCCAAGAGCGCGGGCCCAATCCGAAGCCCAAGGTGCGGCGCCCGCGCCACGTAGCACAAGTGCTCCGCAGCAAGCGCCCATGCGGGATCTGGCCTCTGCTGAGATGATGGGTGCGTCGATGCAGCCGCAGGAAGCAGCGCAGCAGATTGTCTCGGGGCGGGCAACTCTGCAGGCGGAGAGTGCGCGGGTTGCGACGCGCATCGATCCTGCAGAAGTTGCGGAACGTGGGACTCTCCAGACCGCTGAGTTGCAGGCGAGGAGCGATGTGCGCACGCCTGCAGCAGCGCGGGCATCGGAGGCGATGGAAGCGGTGCGGCCTGCGTTGGCATCGGCCGCAGTATCGCCTGAGGCTCGGCCTGCACCACCTGCAGGACAGATGGCTTCCGGTCGAATGGCTTCGGAGACGCTTGCGCCTGCGCGGACTCGCCAATCGGTTGCCGGTGCCAATGTGCAGGTGACCGCGCAGGATGCGACGGAGGCGGTCGTCGACATGCCTGTGTTGACGCGGGCGCCAAGCATTGGCGTGCAAGGCGAGGCCAACGTGCAGGCCTCTGTGTCGTCGCCCGGCGCGGGCCTCGATGCGAGCGTGAGGCACCCTGTGGTGGAGGCAGCCGTCGCGTTGGATGCTGCGGCGCCGGCGTCCGAACTGTCCAAGTCGCCAGCGCCGATGGGTAGTGTTGTTTCGTCCAGCCAACAGGGCGTTGCAACGGCGATGTTGACTCCTGCGATGACGCAGCAGCCAGTCGATGCGGGTGCACTGTCTCGCACACAGCCATCGGAAGTAGTGATGGCAGCAGTGGCCAGCGACTGGCAGCCGTCAACGATTGATGCGCCGCGCATGAATGAACAGGCTCGCGTGCAGGCGCCCAGTGGGCAAGCTGCCCAGCAGCAGGCTGCACTTGTTGAGGAAGCGTCTGGGCCGGCGACAGTCGATGCGCAGAGCCTGGAGCAGCTTCGGCCAGATGTGCTGCACCGTGCCATGAGCACTGGCGCCGAGCCTGTCCGAGCGAGAGCGTTTGGCGCTGCGACCCGGTCCTCAGAGGTGCTGAGCCAGTCGGTTGACGTGGAAGTCGCGCCATCGTCGCTCGCGCACATTCCGTCGCAAAGTGAGCTTGTGCTGCGGGACACGCCCGGTCTTCCGGTGCTTGGCGGCACGGTGCTTCGTGCGCCCGGGGCTGTCACGAGCGGAATGCCAAGCAGTTCTGAGGTTGTTGCGGCGGAGGCCGTGGTGGTCGATGCGTTGTCGCCTGACTTCACCTCGCGTCCGGCACTTGCGCCGGCAGGGCATCCGAGCATGTCGCCGACTGCGGCGCTTCGGCTTGAGCCGATGGCAACGAACACTGCAGCGCTGCGGGTCGATCGTGTGGAGGTGGCAAGCCCGATGGGCGCGGCGGCGCCAGATCTGTCCGGGCCGGCGGTAGAGGTTCAGTTGGCGATGACAGATGTTGCTCCGCCTGCATTGCGCATTCCCGAAGCGCCGAGGGAGCCGCAGATGTATCCGCAGCGGGAGGAGCAGGCGCGCAAGGAACTTGTGGAGCAGGGTGGAGGCAGTGCGGAGACGGAGGCGGCGGTGGCGGATGCGCTGCGTTGGCTTGCGGCGAACCAGCAGCCTGACGGGCGTTGGTCGGGGCGTGCGTTTGATGACAAGTGCCAGTGCGGCGGTCGTTCGGCCTATGACTTTGACAAGGCATTGACGGGCCTGTCGCTGCTTTGCTTCCTTGCGACAGACAACACGCACATGAAACCGGGGCCCTATCAAGGGCAGGTGGCGCGGGCGCTCAATTGGTTGGTCGCGCAACAGCGCGAGGATGGCTCGTTGTTCTACGACGAATCGATGTACTCGCACGGCATTGCAACGATTGCCTTGTGTGAGGCCTATGGCATGTCAGGGGATGCGGCGCTGCGCGAGCCGGTCGAGAAGGCGGTGGCATTCATTGTGCGTGCGCGGAACGATGTGCAGGGCGGTTGGCGTTACGAGCCTGGGCAGCCTGGGGATACGTCGGTCTTGGGCTGGCAAGTGATGGCGATGCAAAGCGCCCGCAAGTGTGGGATCGATGTGCCGGAAGCGGCGCTTGACAATGCGCGATCATGGCTAGACAAGGTTGCGCTGGAGGGGCGTCCGGGACTTTATGCGTATCAGGTGGGCGCGCCAGTGTCGATGTCGATGACGGCGGAGGGCATGTTTGTGCGGCAGCTCTTGGGCATGGGGCAGGGCGATCCGCGCATGGACCAATCCGCGCAGTTCATTCTGCGTGAGCTGCCAGATTGGGAGCGGAACGCGAACACTTATGGGTGGTACTACGCAACGCTTGCGCTGTATCAGCATCACGGCGCGGCGTGGGAGCAGTGGAACGCGAGATTGTCCGAGCAGTTGGTCGGCGCGCAGCGGCAAGATGGCACTGCCGCGGGGTCTTGGGATCCGTCAGATCGGTGGTCGACGATTGGTGGTCGCGTGTATCAGACGGCGATTTGTTGCCTCACGCTTGAAGTCTACTACCGGTACCTGCCAAGGTTTATCGAGGAGTCGTAGGGGCCCGGGGCGGTTTTTCTTGGGTCTCGGGCTTTGGGGCGGTATGCTGGATGTGGAAGCAACAACGCGCCGGCGAGGCCGGGCGCAGGAGTTCGTGTGCCCGCCGCGCTGACGCAAGGACGCTTGCCAGAAAGCGAGGCGATCATGCCCACTGTCGAACGGCTCTTGGGGGACAAGGGCGCACGCGTCATCACGATCGAACCATCGGCGACGGTGCTCGATGCAGCAAAGCTGATGAACGAGCATCGGATTGGTTCCCTTGTTGTGATCAACAGGGCGGCGACTGCGCGATCGGGAAAGGGCGGTGCGTCGGAGCAGGAAGTTGTTGTGGGCATGTTTACGGAGCGCGATGTATTGACGCGCGTGGTTGCAGCGAAGCAAGATCCCAGCGCGACGCGGGTGGGCGACGTGATGACAACGCCTGTGCTGACCTGCGGCTCGCGGACAACGCTCGAGGAGTTGCGCCGTGTGATGCGCGAGAAGCGCATCCGACACATGCCTGTGCTGAATGACGAATCGGCGTTGTGCGGCATGGTCTCGATCGGCGATCTCAACACCGCGAAGGAGGCGGTGATGGAAGAGACGATCCGCATGCTGGAAATCTACAGCTATCGCCCATAGCGACCCATAACCGAGGCAACCGACACGATCCGATCCCGACAGGCGCAGTGCGGCGCGAGGGACGTGCGTGTGGGGCGCTGATTCTGCCGACGTGTTGCAGGGACTCTCCCTGGAGGGCGAACGCCATGCAGACTCGGCTTGAAGACATCATGACTACACATGTGGTCACGGTTTCCATGGACGCGACGCTTGCGCAGATCCAACGGATCTTCTTGCAGTTTCGCTTCCACCACGTCGTCGTCACGGAGGACGGCAAGGCCGTTGGCGTTCTGTCGGACCGGGACTTGCTCAAGAACGTGAGTCCGTTCGTCGGCAAGCTGTCTGAGCAGAGTCGCGATACGAACAGCCTGAAGAAGAAGGCGCACCAGGTCATGACGCGTGGTTTGGTTTGCGCGCCGGCCAGCATGCTTGCGGCTGACGCGGCGTTGATGTTGCTTCAGAACAACATTTCGTGTCTGCCGATTCTTGATGCGGAGCATCATTGCATCGGGATCGTGACGTGGCGGGATTTGCTACGGTGGGCGAGCCGTGCGATGGGACACATGTCGGGGCCGGACGAGGATGAGGCGCTCGCGGCGTAGGTTGCGCGAAAAAAGCCCGGCCGCCGCACGAGGCAGCAGCCGGGCGTACAACGAGTTCAGTGGTCGTGAACTATTGTTTGTCCGCAGCCATTGGCTCACCAACGACATCGATCGCCTGTGGCGCCGGGTTGGCGTCGGCAGGATCCACCTGCATGGCAGGCCTCGCTTGCTTCTGGCGCCCCGCGGCCTGCTGCGCTTCCATCGCATCGAGACGTGCGCGCATCGCATCCATTTGCGCACGCATTTGATCAAACTCAGTCTGCCTGCGGGCCTGATCAAACTGCATGGCTTCAGCCTGCTCGGCGGCCATTTCGCCCATGGTCAAAGGCCCGCGCACCATGGTCAGGTCATTGCCGAGCGTTGCGCGTCCGTCGCTGGGCATGTTGGGTTGCACCAGGCCGTACGCAGTTGGGAAGTAGAGCAACGTGAGTTGGATGTCGAAGAGCGTGGATGATCCAGCGCCGGTGCTTTCGCTGGCATTGAAGTAATAGGTAAACGTGCCGGCGCTTCCGACCTGGAACAAGGCGTGGCAGGTGACAGGGAAGTCATAGACGCCGGTCCCTGCGACACTGGGCACGGCGGTTTGGATGTCGAGGTTGCCTGTGCCACCAAGATCGGCGGGGGTGTCGTTCACCACGAAGAAGAGATTGGTAGCGGTTCCGGTGACGTGGTCCAAGGAACAGTCTGCGCTTGCAATGACAAAGACGTATCCAGGTGCAGGCACGGTGATTGATCGTGAGACCATGGTGGCAGCGGATGTGGGGATGGTGATGCCGAAGAGGCCACCGCCCTGGATGTTTGCGACCCCCGGCTCGTCGAGGATTTCTGTGGCGCTGACCGCATTTGTGGGCATGTTGACGGAAAGGTTGCCCGTGGAGGTTGTGTCGACCTCAAAGCTCGAGTTGCCATCCAAGGCGAAGAACGCATTCCCGCCGACGGAATTTGATTCGAGATACCAGCCACCGAAGTTTCCCGCCGGCGTGTGTCCCGCCATGTAGCTGCCGCCGCTTGCTTCGAAACGTGGCTCAAGAGTAAACACGCGGTTGTTGTCAACGGTGTTGTCAAACATGTAGAGCGAGCCGCCCTGGCTTTCGGGCCCGCCTCCGGAGGTCGCGGTGAACTGGCCGACGAGGTTTCCCGTGGTGGGCCAGTAGAGGTTGTAGCGAGCGGCGCGGCTGTCCCCGCCGAGGCCAAGCGTCGTGGCCGGGGGAAGGGCGCCACCTTCGATGCGCCAGGTTTGTTGGCTGTTGTTGTTGGTCCCGCTGATGTACGGGTTGCCAAGCCCGTCGTCGGTGTCGAGCGTGATCTGTGCGTCGCCACCAAAGCCCAATTGGATGAACGCAGATCCGTCGTCCGAAATGTCGGGCTCAATGCGCAGGAAGCTGGCGCCCGAGTCGTCATGAAGCTGGATGGCACCGCCTGCGCGGCCAACGTCATGGAACATTTGTGCGACGCGGGTGTCGGCGACGCTGCCAACGACATCGACGGCTTCGCTTGTTACGCCAGCGTGCGGGGTGATGGTGAGTTCCTGGCGGGGCGTCAAGATCGTGAATGCTCCACCGGAAGGACCGGGGCGGATCGCAACCTGTAGCCAGCGCCTTTCGCCGTTGAAGATCGCGCCGAAGTCGAGGGGCACTGTGACGACGCCGCCCACGACGTTGATGTCATTGACCTGGACCAGTGGCCCCTGCTGTGTACCGCCAGCCGCCGCGTTGAAGACGCGGAACTGGATGTCGAAAGGACCATTGGCGGGCAAGCCGGCATCTCGAATGCGTGCTTGATATGTAAAGGTCGTCGTGAGTGACTGCCCGATCGCTACGCCCGCAGAGGCGACGATGGCCATCGCCGCAACTGCTCCGAGAAACGTGCGTTTCATGTGTTTGTCTTCTTTCCCTTGCAAGGTCTGCGCTGCGCGACGATACAAATCGGCGCGTGTCAGCGACCTTCAAAGGCTACACGTTGTGCTGGCGGCGTCCAGCGTGTTGATGCAAGGGCAGATGGGCGATTGCGAAGTCCGCGCCGTGGAATGTGTCGCGATATACGAACGAAAGCCGCCATTTCGTTCGGGAGACCCAAACACATCCCAAATAGTCGCCCGAACATAGGCGGATGTCCTAGGAATGGTTCAGCATGCCGCACACACCGCCAAAGTTGAACAGGACAACTTGCAAGTCATCGAGATCAACGACGCCGTCCGCGCCTGCAACATCGGGCCCGATGCCTGGCGGCACGGTGGATCCAAAGGCGAAGAGGAGCAGTTGCAGATCGTCCAGGTCGATCATGCCACTGCCGTCAGCATCGCCTGGGCAGGTGATGCCACACGTGGCGAAGTCTAGGCGCACCGCATCGATGGCGCCTTCGAGCGCGGTGAGTGGATCGGAGTTGCTGACCACGAACCGGATGCGGAAGGTGTCGGTGAGCGCCAGGAATCCGCTCAGTTCAAACTCGCGCAGGGTCCAGCCCGGGTCGCCGGCGGTGACGGTCTCCAGCGTGACCCATGATCCGCCGTTGTTGCTCGATGCCTGGACTTGCATTGAGCCAATGGAAGGTGAACCGAACGCTTCAGTGAGCCAGCGGGCATAGCTGAGGCGCGCGCTCTCGACGAACCCAAGGTTGTAGGTGGGGGAGGTGAGAATCGTTTGTCCATCTGACACCGCCGCGAGCAGCCCGTTCCCCGTGACATAGCAGCTGTTGGAACCGTCAAAGTCACTTGGCGGGGTATTGAAGAGCGTGCCGACCACGGAGGGGTCGCCGCGTTCCCAAGGCCCGGGCCCGGTGGTGCCGCCATTGATGGTGCCGGAGACGGTCCAGCCAAGATCGGTTGAGAAGTCATCATCGATCACGTTGGAGACTTCGCCGACCAGCGCGATGAAGGGTGTTGCATCCCCACCGGGTGGGTCAGTCAGGCTGCCGGTGAAGTCGCCGGTTGCGCCGACATAGAACTCGATGCGGTCGCCACAGCTTGGCGCGGGCAATGTCGCGCGATAGCGCGTGCCGCTCACCGCGAGCATGACCACCGACTGGAAGTCGCCACCGTCGTATCGCCAGTAGAGGCGCTGCGATCCAGGGATCACGAAGTTGCTGCCTGGATTGACCGTAACGAAGAAGTTCTGCGATTGTCCTTCGACCAACTGGATCGGAGGCGACTCCGCGAAGACGACCATGTCTTCATCGTCATCCATTTCGTTGACCGTGGTGGAGAGGCTTGCGAAGCCGAGCGTTTGCGGTCGCACCCGGAAGATGGCAGAACCATTGATCGTGTCCAGGTCGGATTCGGCGCGCAGGCGCACCGTTTGTGGGAAGCTGTAGTTGGATGGCGTAAAGCCAAGGTTTGTGTCACCAATGGTGTGGAGATCGGGATCAGCTGAGAGCAACTCAGCGACTGCGAAGACGGTGGAGACTGGGTTTGCGGACATGGTCACATCGATCTCAATCGTTGTGCCTTCCGGAATGGAATAGGGGCCGGGCGGGTCCAGCACGAAGCTGGGCACATCGTTGACATCGAGCTCCTGCACGTCGAACGTCACGGGCCCGGCCTCGGCAGAGGTGACGGCAAACCGGGCTGTGCCGTCGAGGAAGTCCGGATCAGGATTGGCGCGGATGCTGATGATCTGGGGGAAGGACCAGTTGGAATCGTTGAAGAGCAGCGAGGCGCCAGTGATGATTTGCAGGTCGGGATCTCCGGAGGTGCGCTGTACCAGCGCATTGACGACTTTGCCTGGGTTGCGCGTAAGGCGAACTTCAATGTCGCGCTCATTGCCCTCACTAATAAGGACCGGTTGTTGTCCGATCACGACGAACTTCAGATCAGCATCACCATCGGATTCCGTGACTTCAAAGACGCGGTCGGGCACGCCGGAGGCGGCGATGCGCCAAATTGACATGCCGTTGTCATTGTCCGGATCGCTCTCGGCGAAGAACTGCACGGGTTGAGGGATGAACCAATTGTCCGGCGTGAAGGTCAGCGTACTGGGCGAGGTCAGCGTGAGGTCGGTGTCGCCAGAGTCGAAGCTGAGCGTGGCGTTCACCGTGCCCAGGGCGCCGTTGGTCAGTGCGACTTGCATTTCGCCAATGGACGCTTCTGCGACCGTGAGCGGTACGCCCGTCAAGACGAACTGTGTGACCTCACCTGCTGCCGTGCCGTGAAAGGCAAGTTGAAAGGAATTCCAGAACGTGGGATCGATTGCAGGGGCGTTGCCTGGGCCGCTTGGCAACGTCGGGTCGATCACGCGCACGGTCCATGTGCCGTTGGCGGGTTCGCCCCAACACTTGTAGGTCGTGAAGGTGTGGAGGAGGTTGAGGCCTGGATCCGCATTTGGCGCGGTCAGGATGCTCTTGGTGCCCGCAGGCGAGGTCAACTCAATCTGGGTGTCGCCTCGGCGAATGGCGTCGAGATCTACGGTGAGCTCGACGGTTTCCAATGCGTTGATCCCCGTGCCACTGACGCCAACGAGGCGCGAAACGCCAACTGTGCTTCCGTCGGGTACCTCGACGTTGGTGACCACGGTTGGCCAAGTGACAGAGAACTCGGGTTCGACGCCAGTCCAGGTTGCCGCAGCGGCAACCGCGGCGTCGGCATTTACGCGCCCGAAGCCGTACTTGTCGCTGTACCAGTTTCCAACACTGTTTTGGAACCATGACGAATCCGCAGGGTCGTTGCGATCAGCGGTTTCCGCAAGGATGTGCTGCACATCGCGCCAGGTCAGGTTTGGATTGGCTTCGAGCATGAGTGCGACAACACCGGCCACGATGGGCGCTGCTGCCGACGTCTCCAAGAAGCTCGAGGTGTAGTCGCCCGCGGCGTATCCTGCGCTGCCGGTTCGATCGGTGGTTGTGATGCCGGCGCCAATGCTGCCTGAGGGCGCGTTGACCAGGATGCAAGTGCCGACAGAGCTGGTCGACGTCTTGCGGCCATCGTCGTCGGTGCCGCCGACGCAGATCGTGTAGCGCCAGTTAGCCCAGCGCACTTGGTTGGCATTGCCCGCGAAGTTCGCGGCGTCTCCCGCGGTAAAGACATAGATTGAGCCGAACCCGCCACGACCATTCTGAATGCCATCGAGGATCGTGCCTTCGATGAGCCCTGGCATGTCACGGTACCAACCGGGGGTGTAGCTCCAGCTGTTTGTGATGACGTCAAAGACACCCTGGTGTGCGAGGGCCGCTGCGATCTGGGCATCGGTGACGGGGCCACCGATCAGGCGCTGGACGGCGAACTGCGCGTCAAAGGCAACACCAACACCGCCTTGCCCATTCAGGCGAGCGCCGAGGACACCCGCGACTGCGGTGCCGTGGTTGTCGCTCGAGCCAACGGGAGACGGATCGCTATCACCATCGACGTGATCAAAGGATGGGCCTGGGAGATAGCCAGCGGAGAGGTCAGGGTGTGACCACTGCACGCCGCCATCGACGACGTTGACGACAACGCCTGCGCCGGTGTAGCCCTGTGCCCATGCGGCGGGGACGTTTGCGTCTTCGCCCGGCGTGCCGCCAGATTGGCCCGTGTTGTTGAGGTGCCACTGGTCGTCCTGCAAGGGGTCTGATGCTGCACCCAATCCAAGCACCCCTGAGCCAAGCGCCCCGATCACGAGGACCGCGGACCATGTGCGGACGGGGACTCGCCGATGCGAGTGGGCACAACTCATAGGATGACTCCTTGTCTCGGACGAATAATGATGGCTCCACGGACAATGGCGCAATCAATCAGAGGAGCCTGGCGGGTGCGCAACCCCGCCCTCCGTATTGATATAGGGTGTCTGAGCCCCTCGCGGTTTCCTGCATTTGGTCGAACAAATGCCAGACACAGCGTTTGATCGGCATGCGAATCGTGGCGCTGGGGCGCTGCGCGGCTTTGCCTTCCCCCCTAAACTACCCCGACCGGCTTCCGAACTATGCTTCGGAACGCCAGAAGTCGGAAGGAGACCTTGCCCATGGCCCCACTCGCCATCGTTGGCCTCATCGTGCTCGTCGTGATCGTCGC
This sequence comes from Phycisphaerales bacterium, assembly GCA_020427635.1. GTDB lineage: Bacteria > Planctomycetota > Phycisphaerae > Phycisphaerales > UBA1924 > JAGQOH01. The sequence continues at coordinate 35,100 of JAGQOH010000025.1, read as the reverse complement.
CCTGATCTTTTTGATGGTATCGATCTACAACACACTGGTTCGGCTCAAGAACCGATTCCAGAACGCCTTCTCGCAAATCGAGGTTCAGCTGAAGCGCCGCCACGATTTGATTCCGAATCTTGTGGAGACCGTGAAGGGGTACATGGGCCATGAGAAGGGCACGCTCGAGGCGGTGATCCAGGCCCGAAACATGGCGGTTTCTGGGTTGCAAAAGGCGGCGTCGAACCCGGGCGATCCGCAGGCGATGGGTGAGTTGAACCAGTCGGAAGGCGCGCTGGTCGGCGCCGTTGGGCGGCTGTTCGCGCTTGCCGAGGCGTATCCTGATCTGAAGGCGAATCAGAACATGATGCAGTTGACGGAGGAGTTGACTTCAACGGAGAACCGCGTGAGCTTTGCGCGCCAGGCGTACAACGACTCGGTGACGGCGTACAACACGTACAAGCAAACGTTCCCGCCGGTGTTGTTCGCGGGCATGTTCGGGCATGCGAAGGACGCGGCGTTGCTCGAGTATGAGGACGCGGCGGCCATCAAGGAAGCGCCGAAGGTGTCGTTCGCCTCGTGATTGATCGGGGCGCGACGCGATGAACTTCTTCGAGCATCAGGACGTTGCTCGTCGCAAGACCGGGCGGTTGGTGCTGTTGTTCGCACTGGCGGTCGGCGCGGTTATCGTGCTGACGTATCTGCTGGCGATTCTGCTGGTGGGTGGCGCCCGGTCAGAAATGGCCTCCAAGACGGGGCAAGTTGCGCAGGGCGCCTGGGACCTGTGGCAGCCCGACGTGTTTATCGCGGCATCGTTGGCGACAATTGTCATTGTCTCGATGGGCACGCTGTACAAGATGGTGCAGCTCAGTGGCGGCGGGCGCGTGATTGCGGAGCAGCTGGGCGGGAAGTTGTTGCATCGCGATGCAGCGGATACGCCCGATGAGCGCAAGCTGTTGAATGTGGTTGAGGAGATGGCGATTGCGTCGGGCATTCCGACGCCACCCGTTTATCTCATGGAGCGTGAGACGGGGATCAACGCGTTTGCGGCGGGGTATGCGCCCGGGAGCGCCGTCATCGGAATCACCAAGGGGGCGATCGAGCGGCTCAATCGCGATCAGTTGCAGGGTGTCATTGCGCATGAGTTCTCGCACATCCTGAATGGCGATATGCGACTCAACATTCGACTCATGGGCGTGGTGCACGGCATTCTTGTGATTGCGTTGATTGGCAACATGATCTTTCGGGCGGCGATGTATGCGCCGCGGGGGCGATCATCGCGCGACAGCAATCTGTTGCCATTGGTTGCCATTGGCCTGGGGCTGATGATCGTGGGCGGGATCGGGGCGTTCTTCGGGAGTCTGATCAAGGCGTCGGTATCGCGGCAGCGCGAGTTCCTTGCAGACGCATCGGCAGTGCAGTTCACGCGCAATCCGGGCGGGATTGCAGGGGCGCTCAAGACGATCGGTGGATCACAGTATCGCTCGCTGCTCAAGAGTCCGAACGCGGCAGAGGCGGCGCACATGTATTTCGCGCAGGGGGTGTCGATCAGTTTGGCGCAGCTTTTTGCGACACACCCAGCCTTGCCGGAGCGCATCAAGCGGATCGAGCCCGATTGGGATGGCAAGTTTTTGACGCCGGCGCCGGCGACGGAGTTTGCGGCGCGAGCGGCTTGGGAGGCGGAGAAGGCGAAAGACGCGCGGCTTCCTGACTTCCGCAAGATCATGTTGCCCGGAGTGCTGGGCATCGCGGATGCCGGGGAGGCCATGGAAGCCGAGGTGGCGCGTGCGGCAGTTGCGATGCCGGCGATCGATCTCATCGGCGCACCGACGGAGGCGCACCGCCAGTATGCCCAGGCGTTGCGTGCCGCGATCCCGGCTTCGCTTAGCGAGCCTGCGCATGAGGCGTATGGGGCGCGGGCGGTGGTGTATGCGTTGTTGGTCTCTCGCGTGCCGGCGTTGCGCGAGGAGCAACTTGCCAACCTGGAGCAGTCGGCGGACCCGGATGTTTTCAAGCTGACGGGGACGCTGCTTGGGCAAGTCGATGAGCTTGATCAGCGCTGCCGCCTGCCGCTGATTGACATTGCAATTGGCACGCTCACGAACCTGTCACCCACGCAGTTCAAGATGTTCATTGAGAACGTGACGGCGCTCATGAAGGCGGACGATCGCATCGATCTGTTCGAGTGGTGCATGTGGCGGATTCTGCGTCGGCATTTGCGAGAGCACTTTGGGAAGGCGAAGCCGCGGATCGTGCAGTATTACTCGCTGGCGCGGCTTGGCGATGAATGCTCGACGCTGTTGGCGGCGGTGGCGCTCGCGGGCAACGAGGATCGGGACGCGGCGCAGCGCGCGTTTGTGCTCGGCGCGTCGGTGCTGCCCAAGGTGGAAGTCAGTTGGCCTGCGCAGAAGCTCTCGCTGGATGCGCTTGGCAAGGCGCTGGACAAGCTGGTCGAGGTGAATCACAAGCTGAAGCGCGACATTTTGCGGGCCTGCGGCATGACGGTGGCGGCGGATCGCGAGGTCACAATTGCGGAAGCAGAGATCATGCGCGCGGTTGCGGACACGTTGGAGTGTCCGATGCCGCCTGTGCTGCCAGGGCAGCCTTTGGTGGGGGCGTGAGCGTCCGGGCCTGGTAGGACCCCTCACCCGTCTCGTTCGACAAGTCGAACGATCCACCCTCTCCCAAAGGGAGAGGGGAGCAAGGTGGCTCACCCACCGCCTACCAATCCAGCAGGTAGGCGAAGATCAGCGGGGCGACGATGGTCGCGTCGGACTCGATGACGAACTTGGGGGTGTTGATGCCGAGCTTGCCCCAGGTGATTTTTTCGCTTGGGATGGCGCCGGAGTATGAGCCATAGCTCGTGGTCGAGTCGGAGATCTGGCAGAAGTAGGCCCAAAGTGGTGCTTCTTCGCCAAGGTCCTGGTGGATCATGGGTACGACGCAGATGGGGAAGTCGCCCGCGATGCCGCCACCGATTTGGAAGAAGCCGATGCCAGGGCCATGGACGGCGGTCTTGCGGTACCAGTTTGCGAGTTCGATCATGTACTCGATGCCGCCCTTGACGAGGGTGGGGCTCTTGAGATCGCCATTGATGCAGTGGGCGGCAAAGATGTTGGCGCTCGTCGAGTCTTCCCAACCGGGCACGAAGATGGGCAGGTTTTTCTCTGCAGCGGCGAGGAGCCATGAATTCTTTGGGTCGCCCTCATAGCCGGCCTTCAGCGTGCCTGAGAGCAGCAGCTCATAGAGGAACTGGTGCGGGAACTTGCGTGTGCCGTCACGCTCGGCGGTCTGCCACATCTCCAGGATGGCGTGCTCGAGCTTGCGAAAGGCTTCCTCCTCGGGGATGCAGGTGTCGGTGACGCGATTCATGCCCTTGTCGCAGAGGGCCTGCTCCTGCTCGAGTGTGAGGTTGCGCCAGTCGGGGATGCGCTCGTAGTGGCTGGCGGCCATGAGGAAGAACACGTCTTCCTCGAGGTTGGCCCCGGTGCAGGTGATGGCGTGGACCTTGTTCTGGCGGATCATCTCGGCGAGCGAGCGCCCGAGTTCAGCGGTGCTCATGGCGCCTGCGAGCGTGACCATCATTCGCCCGCCCTTGGCGAGCACGTCCTCGTAGGCCTGGGCGGCCTCGACGACGGTGGCGGCATTGAAGTGCTTGTAATGGTGGGTCATGAAGGCGCGGACATTCATGGGCGTCTCCTTGGCTTCGGATCGGGAAGGGGCACGAGGGTAGCGGTTCTTGTGCGCCCGGGCTCGCCTGGGCCTGTGGTGGCTCTACAATCCCCACCATGACCCAAACCGCTCGCCCGACCAGCAGACCAGCCGCCGTGCCTCAACCCAAGCCCAAGCCAACACCAGTCAAGCAAGCGCACGTCGACGGATGGTCGCCGGCGGAGAGCGCTTCTTTGTATCGCGTGTCGGATTGGAGCGCCGGGTATTTCGCGGTGAACGAGAAGGGCCACCTTGCAGCAACGCCAACGGGCGAGGGTGGGCCCACGCTCGATCTGCTGGATGTGGTGGAGGGATTGCGCGAGCGCAACATTACGGCGCCGGTGCTGTTGCGATTCACGGACATCCTTGCAGATCGATTGCGCAAGTTGCGCGACGCCTTCGCCAACGCGATGAAGGAGAACGGCTACAGCGGCAAGTATCTTGCGGTGTATCCGATTAAGGTGAATCAGCAACACCAGGTAGTGGCGGAGCTTTCAGAGTTTGGGCATGCGCTTGGCTTTGGGCTCGAGGTTGGCTCCAAGCCAGAGCTGCTTGCGGTGATGGCGCTGACCACGGATACGCCGGATCAATTGATCATTTGCAATGGGTTCAAGGATGCGCGCTACATCGAGGCGGTGATTCTCTCGACGAAGCTTGGGCGTCAGATCATCCCGGTGGTTGAGAACATGGATGAGGTTCGGCTCATCATCGACTATGCGCGGCGGTACAAGGTACGGCCTCGCATTGGCGTGCGTGTGAAGCTTGCTGCTGCGGGCGCGGGTCGCTGGCATGATTCGTCCGGTGCACGCTCGAAGTTTGGGCTGACCGTCAGTGAGCTGCTTGAGATGGTTTCGTTGCTCCGCGAGCACGGCATGCTTGATTGCCTGAAGCTCCTGCATTGCCACTCGGGTTCGCAGGTGCAGGACATCCAGCGCGTGAAGGACGTGATCACGGAGCTTGCGCACGTGTATGTGGAATTGGCGAACCAGGGTGCAGCGCTCGAGATGCTCGACATTGGCGGCGGGCTTGGCGTTGACTACAAGGGTGATCAATCCAACAGCTTCTCATCGATGAACTACACGATTGAGGAGTTTGCGAGTGATGTCGTCTACCGTATCGGAAGCGTGTGTGACGCATACGACATGAAGCATCCGACGTTGATCACGGAATGTGGGCGCGCGATGGTCGCCTACAGCTCGGTGCTCGTATTCAATGTGCTGGGTTCGACGGGCCCCAACAAGTTTGATCGTGCGCCGAGCTCGATTGAGGCGGCGGTGCTCACACAGGACAAAGATGAGATCCCGCAGCCCATTTTGGATTTGCAGGGCGCCTTCGACAGTGTTCATCCCGATCGATTGCTCGAGTGTTATCACGATGCACAGAAGGCGCGCGACGAGGCGATGACGCTGTTCCGACTCGGCTATCTGACACTTCCGCAGCGGGCGGTGGCGGAGCGGCTCTTCTGGACAACGTGCCTGGGCATTCGGGACGTGCGCGACAAGCACGCAGTGGAGCTCGAGGAGCTTGACGAGCTTGATGTGATTCTGTCTGACGTCTACTTCTGCAACTTCTCACTCTTCCAGTCATTGCCTGACCATTGGGCGATTGACCAGCTCTTTCCGATCATGCCGATTCATCGGTTGGAAGAGGAGCCTACGCGGCGCGCGGTGCTTGCGGATATCACATGCGATTCCGATGGCAAGATCGATCAGTTCATTGGTGATGGCGAAACGCCCGCCACATTGCAGCTGCATCCCCTGACGGGCCAGGATTACTTCCTTGGTGTGTTCCTTGTTGGCGCATATCAGGAGACGCTCGGCGACCTGCACAATCTTTTTGGCGATGCGCACGCGGTGCATATCCGTTTGGAGGATGGTGTGCCGGCGATTGAAGAGATCGTCAAGGGCGATACGGTGGGCGAGGTTCTGGCGTATGTGCAGTACGATCCGCCACGGTTCACGACGCAGCTGGCGCGCGATTGTGAGCGTGCGGTGCGCGCTGGTGTGCTGACGGTGCAGGAGAGACAGGTGCTGATCGATTTCTATGAGTCGGGCTTGGCCAGCTACACGTATCTCGAGTCTGCGCATCGGCCCGGCGCTGCGGAGATCAATCGCTCATGAGTGCGCATGCATCTGCTGGTTTTCTGGACCTTCCGTCGGAATATCGCGATGCGGCGAGCGCGCAGGCGGCGATCATTCCCGTGCCTTACGACCTGACGAGCAGTTGGCACAAGGGTGCCGATCAAGGGCCGGCGGCGCTCATCAAGGCTTCCGCGGCGGTTGAGTGGTACGACATTGAGACGGACGCCTGCGCGTGCAAGCACGGGATCATCACGACGCCCCCGGTGCAGCACGATGGCGACCCCAAGTCGCTTGCAGGCAAGGTGAGCACGGCGGTCGAGCAGCAGTGGGGCGCCAATCGCTTGCCTGTGGTGCTTGGCGGCGAACACTCGGTTTCGATTGGCGCGATCCAGGCGGCGGCGAAGCGTTTTCCCGGCATGTGCGTGCTACAGATCGACGCGCATGGCGACACGCGCGAGGCCTATGAGGGCTCGCCCTACAACCACGCGTGCGTCATGGCGCGGGCCCGAGAGGTTGCGCCGGTCATCCAGGTGGGCATTCGGGCGATTGAAGCCGAGGAGCGCGCTGGCATGGACGATGCGCGCGTTGTGTGGGGCCACGAGATTCAAGCGGATCTGACCTGCACGCGCTGGATCGATCGCACGCTCGATTTGTTGAGTGATCGGGTCTATATCACGATTGATCTCGATGCGTTTGATCCATCGGTGCTTCCTGCCACGGGTACGCCCGAGCCTGGTGGGCTGACGTGGACCCAAATGAACCAACTGCTAGAGCGCGTGGTGCAACGCAGCGAGGTGGTTGCGTTCGATGTTGTTGAACTGTGTCCGCGCGAAGGCATGCACGCGTCGGACTTTACGGCGGCCAAGCTGGTTTATCGCTTATTGAGTTTGATCGCGCATTATCGGGGCGGCTTCGTGCCGGCGTCACTGGCGCACGCGGCAACCTGAGTGATTGCCTAGGCTATTGCATCGCGCGCAGGTGAACCGATACTGCGACAGGGATGCCCTTGTGAACATCGCTCAATCCATGTTGCATGCGTTCTGGGCGTACTTGCTCGAGGCATCGCCCTGGCTGCTCGTTGGTTTTGTGGTGGCTGGCGCCATGCATGCGCTTGTGCCTCAGTCCCTGATGCAGCGGTGGCTTGGCACGGGCAGCAAGTGGGCGGTCGCGCGGGCGGCGGCGATTGGGGTGCCACTTCCTTTGTGCTCGTGTTCGGTCATCCCGACGGCGGCGGCGTTGCGGGCCGGCGGCGCTTCGCGCGGGTCGAGTGCGGCGTTTGCGATCTCCACGCCAGAGGTTGACGCGCCGAGCATTGCGATCACCTGGGGCATGATTGGCCCCTGGCTTGCGATTGCACGTCCTGTGGCGGCGCTCGTCAGCGCGCTTGGGGTTGGTTGGCTCATCGATCACTTCGTGCCCGAGCGAGCTTTGCCGCCCGCGGAATCGAATCCAGCAAAGGTGAAGCCCAGCTGCTGCGCACAGACGCCTGCACCAGTGCAGAGTTGTTGTGCGGACACACCTGCGGAGCCGTCGTCGTGCTGCGCTCAGGAGACAGAAACCCCGCATGAGAGCGGAGGCGGGCCACTAGCGCGGGCTATTCGGTTCGCGTTGGTGACCCTTCCGCGCACGCTGGCGCTGTGGATCCTGCTTGGCCTTGCGCTGTCGGCGCTTGTGGCGGCGATCGTGCCGCCCGATTGGTTCACGCAGGTTGCGCAGGTCGATTCCACGGGTGTGCTGACGAAGCTTGCGGCGTTGGTGATTGGTGTCCCGTGGTATGTCTGCGCAACAGCGTCGACGCCGCTTGCTGCAGCGCTCATGGCAGCGGGGTTGTCACCTGGGGCTGCGCTGGTGTTTCTGCTGGCCGGCCCGGCAACTAATCCCGCGACGATGGGTTGGGTGTATCGAGATCTCGGATCGAAGTCGCTAGCAATTTACCTCGGAGGGATTGCAGTTGGCGCGCTGGGGGCGGGACTGTTGCTTGATCTGGTCGTGCCGATGGGTGCGATTCAGGTTGCGGACGTTGCGCTTGTGCATGACCACGCAACGCCGGTGCGCACCGCGAGTGCGTTTGCGCTCCTGGCGCTGCTCATTCCGGGTGCAGTGGCCACGGTCACGGCGCGATTCGCGCGGCGTGATGCCAACGATGCGGCGAGCTCTAGCTGCTGCCACGGCGATTGATCGACTGCCTTTAGGGACCGCAGCCCACATTGGAGCCAAAGTCGAAGAGGACGGCGTTGAGGTCGGTCAGGTCAACCGTGCCGTCGCAATTCGTGTCGCCATTGGCGCCTGGCGTGACCGATGTGCCAAAGTTGAACAGCACGAGGTTGAGGTCGGTCAGGTCGACGGTGCCTGCACTGCCGCCCGCAGCGACATTCGCACAGGGCATGCAGGAGGGCGCCAGATCGAGGATCAGATCAACGAATACGCACAGGTGGTCCGAGGCATCGCCTGACAGGTCCTTGTAGCGGGTGACGCCTACGAGTTCCGGCGGGCGGGAGATCGTGGTCAGGGGGCGCGTGTCGAAGATGACTTCGTGGCGTGCGGTGGCCTTGCTGTCTTGCCAGGCCAGGTAGTCGAGCTTTGAGCTGGACCCGAAGGAATGGGTGCTTCCATCGATGGCATCGGTTGCGGCGTCGTAGACGCTGTCTGTGCGGTCGTAGTCGAGGCCGTCGGTGCCGCCGGCAAACTCGGCTTGCGTGAGCCACTCGGCGGGACCCTTGCGGCCGTTGGTGGCCTCATCTTCGTTCCAGTCACCGCCCATCACGACGACAGTGCTTGCGTCAAGGATGGATGTGGCGGCGGGGAAGTCGCTGATCTTGTTGAAGGGGTCGACGGTGCCGGTGCCGCCGCCGTTGTAGAAGTAGTCGACGTAGTAGGCGACGTTCTTGGCGGCGTTGAGGCGTTGGGCGAGGTCGTCGGCCAAGCCGCCAGCCTTCAAGTGGGCGAAGCCTTGGACGAGATCACCCGCGTAGGTCGCGTCGGGCAGATCGATTTCCGCAAAGCCAAAGCCGCGAATGCCACCGGTTCCGCCCGCGGCATAGGTTCCTGTTGAGGTGACGAAGGCACTGTCGGGGTAGGTCGACTTGCCATCGCCATTGAGATCGACGAATGGATAGCGACTCAGGATGACATTGCGATTGAAGCCATCGAAGGCGGAGCTGACATACACATAGGGCATGTCAAACGCGGGGTCGTGCAGCTGCACATAGCCTGTGACCGTGCCGCCCAGGAAGGGATCGGTCCCGCCGTGCAGGAAGAGGTCGATGACGGTTTGCAGCGTACCGACGGCGTCGCCATCGCCACACTCTTGCATGATGAGGACATCCGGTTTGAGTGCGGAGACAATGCGTGTGATGCCGCCCCAAGGATTGTTGCCGTCGGCTTTGAAGGTGCCTGAGCTAAGGGCATTGCGCACGTTCCAGGTCATGACCCGAATGTCGTTCGGGTCGTCTTTGCCCCATTGGCCCTGCGTTGGGTTGAACTGTGCGACGCTCGAGCCCGCGCACATCGCCAATCCCGTTGCCGCCACGATGACCTGCATTCCGCGCATTGGATCTTCCTCCAAGATTCAGCTTGCCCACCCCAACAGTACCCGCACGTCTGCGCCGAATCACGCAGAAACTTGGGCTGCGCCGGCCCAGATTTAGCCAAGTCCGGCGTCCTTGGAACGCACGGCGGGGGGCTTTCGCCCCCCGCGCGCTTACATTCGTGTTATCGAACGACCGTGATTAGCAGCCGACGTTGGAACCGAAGCTGAACAGCACGTTGTTCAGGTCGGCCAGGTCGGTATCGCCATCGCAATCGGTGTCGCCCATGGTTCCGGGGGTATTGCCACTGGAACCGAAGTTGAACAGCACGATGTTCAGGTCGCCGAGGCTGACGGACTGGTCGGGGCTGCCGTCAACGTTCGCACATGGTGTGCAGACCGCGGGCTGGATGCCTTCCTGGTTGCCCACGAAGAGCAGGGCGGAGTAGGCCTGGTCGTTGCTGTCCGGGTGCAGGGGCACGCCGACGCCGAACGACGCGGTCGGATCCTCGAAGGCGCCCGAACCGCCAACGCTCTCCGGGAAGTCCTTGGCGCCGAGCGCGGTCCACTCAGCGGAGTCGAGCGGCAGCGTGGCGACATCGACCGGCGGGAAGCCGTGGGTGTCGGTGCCGTCTGCGTTGTAAATGATGTCGGCCATGACGACGAGGCCGCCCAGGTGGCGTGCGTCATCGGCAGTGGCGGCGACGGGTGCGACGCCGTGCATCGGCATCTCGTTGACGTTGCCCGAGCCGAAGGCCGAGGCGGCGAGGCTTGTGCCACCGGAGACCTGGATGCTGTCGATCATGTAGTCGGTGTCCGAGTTCTTGCCATGGAACACCTGACCGGTGCGAGCGACGAGTTCGAGGCGGTAGCAGAAGGCAGCCTGGTCGTACACGGCACGGACCAGACCGATCTCCCACAGGTCGCGCTCGGGGTTGGGCGAATCGGTCATGTTGTCCGCATTCGTGTCGATCATCGGGAACAGGTCAGCGACGCTGCCAAAGAGGGCGGCATCGATGTCGTTGTCCGCGTTGGCGCCACGATAGATCTGGACGGGAGAGACGAAGTAGAGGTTGCCATACGAGTCGAAGCCGGCGGGGGTCATCGACGGGCCAATGCCGCCACCCGACCGCGAGCCCAGGGCGCGCAGGTTGTTGGCGCTCATGTCCTCGAAGGAGCACAGCTCGCCAATCTGGTTGCCACCGATGCCGTCATAGATCGGCTTGCCATGGATGTCGGGATAGTTGTTCCAGGCGGCGAGCGTATGGGTCTGGCTCGCGCCGTTCTGCCCGAACTTCGTTACGACGAGGGCGTTGCCCGGCTGATCGTCGTCGCGCACGGCGCTGTAATACACCACCGCGGCGCACAGGTTGTTGCCTTGATCGTCTTGGCCAAGGGCGACCTGCGAGGTCACACCACGGAATGCCGCGGCACCGTGGTAGTTGTCATAGAAGAACGCGGGGAACAGGGTGCCATCGGGGGTGCCGTCATAGTCAGCGCCGCCGACGCCGGCACGATTCAGCTGGAAGTTGCCACCCAAGGTGGGGTCAACGTCGCAGGGGTCGCTCACGGTCAACGGCAGGTTGAGCATGGAGAAATCGGCGCCGGGTGCGCTGGGCGCGCCAACGGCGTCGACGCCCCAGATCGCGATGCGCGTCGCGCTCGCGTCGTTGGCGTTCACCTTGCTGATAATGCCACCGGTGGCCACGGAGCCCGCGGAGCTGAACATGTCGTGACGCGTCCACTCGCAGGAGCCGCGCGTGTCGAAGATGCCCGGCACAACGGTGCCCTGGGCCGCGACGCTCGCAGCGCCCGCGGAACCGTCATACACGAACTCGCCCGGCGTGGTGCCTGCGAAGTTGCTCGTGAACACGGACGGCACGCCGGCGAAGCTCGCGGGCACGCAGTTGGGCACGAGGTGTGTGTCGTTGCCGCTCGGCGGGTTGCCCGCGATGGGCGGGAACACGGGAGCGAAGGTGACGGCTTCGTCGTGCCAGCCATCGGGATCGCCATCGCCAGCGAACCAGCTGGTGATCGCGTTGGTCTTGTCGATCACGTTGAGCGTGGCGCAGTTGCGGTTTGCCATGTCGACGCGATAGACCCACTGCGAGCCGATCTGGCGGGTGATGTCACCGGTGCGGCCAAAGTTGTCCGCACGGAAGTAGACGTTGCCGCTGGCATCGCAGGAGCCAACGCCATAGGTGGAGAAGGTGCCCGTGGCGGGCGCTTCGCCAGAGATGGCGGTGTTCACGCGCGTAACATAGAGGCGTCCGGGGTTGTCCAGCGAGTTCCAGCGGATGAAGCCGGACACGATGGTGTCGTCTTCCGTGTTGCCAAACTCGGAGAACACGTAAGACATCTGGCGGTCGTAGAGCGCGAGCGCGGAGCTGGGCACGCTGTTGCGGCCGTCCTCGTGGTTCACGCCGTCACCAGCTGCACTCCAGACTTCGTAGGCGCCACCCGCTTCGGCCTTGATGCCGGCGAACACCATGTCGGAACTGAGGAACTGCGAGCTGGTGAGCCCGCTGAAGAACTGGCTGTTGCCGCCGGCGTCCACGAACTGGCTGCTCTTGGCGATGGGGGCGATACCCCACATGGTGCCCCAGGAGCCCGCGAGGGGCGCGAGGTCGACCACATACTGATTGCACTGTTCCGAGATTGCGTGGGGGCGCACGCCGTCACCCAGCGCTGCGCCATACGCGCCATCGTTCAAGCCTGTCGAGTCCTGGGCGAGGGCCGCGGTGGAACCGCAAAGCACCGCCAGCGACATCGCCGACATTCGCATCACTTGCTTCCGCATTTCGTCTTCTCCTGCGTGTGACCTGCGCGAGAGGGACCGCCGCCCGCGCCCTTCTGTGTGTGAATCAATCCCCAAAACGTCGCACCGTCCGAGACAGACAGCCCGACCCGAGTTGTTTCGTGTCCTGACTCTGCCAGCGCGCACAACTGACCGACAGAGCCCTGCGTGACCTCTTCGTCCTCTTCCTCACACCAGCGTCCAGGCCGGTGCGTAGCCGAGCTTGGTGTGACTCCTCGGCCGAGCCGCGCCGCGATGGGCGCTCAAACTGATTTGCTTACTTGCTCACTTTCCGCTGGGGCCCAGATGCAATGCCCCAGCTTGCCTGCCAATCAAGGCAGGGGTTCATCCTCGTCATAGCTTTGCGTGACTTCGTCGGTGGCTTCGGTGCCGGCATAGGTGCTGCCGCGCGGATACCAGGGCACGGGGTCGGCCCATGCTTCCTTTGCGGTGATACGGTCGGCGTGCCCATCCCAATAGGACAGGTGCATCTCGTGGCTGTTGCCAAAGAAACGCATGGACAGGTCCAGGTGGAAGGTGTTGGAGCCCGCATTGGCGCGGTGCTGGCCGTAAGCGGTCGACCCCACGTAGATCGGCCCCGAACTGGTGAAGGAGCCATAGCTGCTTGGGTTGGGGCTGACATCAAAGTCGAAGATCACGCGCGGATTGCGACCACCGATGTAGTCGACGTAGCGCGTGCCGTCCGCAACGGCGCACTTGCCTGAAGGGTTCTTGATCAGGTCCAGGCGCGGGCGGTATGAAACGGGCGGTGCGAAGGGTCGCGGGATGATCGACTTGGGGAGGCGGCCGTTCGGACGCCACTTCGAATCGGGATGGACACAAAGGAATGCAGCGGGCGCCAAGTAGCTGTTCTGAAGGAAAGGCTCTTTCGTCAGATACTCTTGGAAGTCACCAGAGTCCTCAAAGCCGCCGCCACCAGCCGGATAGAGCGAGGTGTAGGGGTAGATCGCTTTGGGGCATGCGAACTTCTCGAAGATCTCCTTGGTGCGCTGGGCGCGATTGGCGGAGAACTCGAGGCTGCCGCCGGCGGTCGGGCTGATCCAGTCAAACGAGGATGTTGGCATGACGCCGTTGCTGTTGCCCACGAAGCTGTCTGGGTCACGAGCGCCCGTCTTGTTGGGCCCGGCGGTCCAGCCATCATTGTCGGCTGCGAATGCGAATTGAAGCATGGCCAACTGGCGTACTTGGGCCTTGGCGATCACCGACTGCGCGACTTCGCGCGCGTGACCAAGCGAAGGCAGCAACATGCCCATCAGCAGTGCCACGACCGCAACAACAACCAGCAACTCAATGAGCGTGAAACCGCGGAAACCGGTTCTGTGTTCACTCTGCACGGCGGACTTCCTTTCCGTTTGTTTCCACACGCCCCGTCGACCAATCAACTTTGACTTTCACCTGATCTCGAAAATCGCTATCACTCGGGAAGTAGCGGGCGACCAGATACCACGTTCCGTCCTCATCTTCCCATGCGGGAAACAGAGTCTGTTTGCCGGTATCCGGATTCGTTCCCGGATACATGCGCTGCGGCGGGATGGGAAGGAAGAACACTTGTCCCGTCTCGATGTCGATCGCGTCCATCCCATCCGTGAACTGAACCTTGTCGCGCCCGCCAAGCACAAAGAACCAGACGACGATCGCGAGCAATCCCGCGCCAATCAGCACGCCCCATTTCCATGGCGCTACGTTCCCTACGTCCACGCTGGTCTCCTCATGCCCTCATACCACACCGGCGATCCTCACCGGCCGCATTGCGCACCAATCGCGCGAATGCACCGAGGGCGACCGCGCAACCTGCTGCGACCGCCTATTCACCTACTCACACTAGGCTACCGAACCGCTTCACACAGTCAACTCCGAAAAGGGCCCTCAGGCTGTGGATTCACCAGCATTTAGCGCGCTCCATCCGGCTTCGCGAGGGCCTGCTCGGCATGTCGCGCCAAGCGCCCAAGGGGCCCATCCCACCAGAGCCGAAGTGGGTTCATTGCCTTGGTCCCGATGGCGACGCGCTGGACCCCAGCCCGGGCGTAGGTATCGATGTCCCCGGTTGAGGTGATGCCCCCCCCTCCGATGATGAAGAGGCCTCGTTCGAGTCCTGCTGCCTGGGCCATGGCCTGGAGCTGTTGGATGCACGCTAAACTCTTTGGTAGCAAAGGCTTGCCACTCATGCCGCCGGCTGGCACGGGGATGGTGTTGCAGCAGTGAAATCCTCGGATCCCGGCGGCGAGGGCGGCGTTGACCATGTCTTCGTAGCGGAGAGGTGGGAGCTTGGCGATGAGGCCGACGCCGTGGGACGAGGTTGCCGAGATTGCCCGGGTGAACAGGTCGGGGGGCCATGAGAGTTCGCCTACGTTGGGGCAGCTCAGGTTGAGCTCCAGAGCGATCGGTCGGAGGGTGGCTGCCCGGTCGAGGAGCTCTCGCCATTGGTCGGCGTCGAAGCCGTGGATCGAGATGATCGCGTCGGCGACCCGGACTTTTCCCTGTTTGACGCGCTGCTCGAGCCAGGCGATTCCGGGATTGCGCAGGCCGATGCGGTTGGTCCAGGCTCGCAGGCGGGGGTGGTAGCGGACTGTCTTGAGGACTTGCTTGAGGCGGCCCGGGCGTCGCTCAGCGGTGAACGTGCCAAGGGTCGGGGTCGCGCCCCTGGGCTTGATGTAGTTGCCAAAGGGGGCGGAAATGATGAGCGGCTTGATGCGTTCGAGCGGCGCGGTCGCGACGGTGGAGTTGCTCACAGCGATCGATCACCCTCGCGGTTCGTGAAGGTTGCGTGAAATCGTCCAAGCGGTGTGGCGAGCGCGCCCGCGCACCTCGTCTTGAAGTTTACACTTCGAGGCGTCGGCGTCGAGCGTGAACCAAAACGGGCCTGGAGGTGTGCGCATGGCGGCAGCGCCGGTGCTGGTTGTCGAAGACGAGCGTGAAATCGCTCAGCTGATCCAGTTCCACCTCGAGCGTGAAGGGTTTGCGGTCACGCGCGCTGAGTCTGGGTCTGAGGGACTGCGTCTGGCGACGGCGAAGCGCCCGAAGCTTGTTGTGCTGGACATCATGCTGCCGGATGTCGATGGGCTAGAGATTTGCAAGAAGCTGAAGCGTGCGCCGGACACGGCGGGGATTCCCATTGTGATGGTGACGGCGCGGGGTGAGGAAGCGGACATCGTCATCGGCCTTGAGTTGGGGGCCGATGACTATGTCACGAAGCCTTTTTCGCCGCGCGTGCTGATGGCGCGGATCAAGAATGTGCTGCGCCGGCGCGAGGTGGATGCGCACGCGACGGTGACGTTGCTTGGTGGGCGCCTGGCGATCGATCCGTCACGGCATACCGTGATGCTCGATGGCGAGGAAGTTGAGCTCACGCTTACGCAGTATCGATTGCTGCACTATCTGGCGGCTCGACCCGGCTTCGTGCGCACGCGGGATCAGATCGTGGCGGCGGTCCGTGGCGAGGATGCGGTGCTCTCCAGCAGGGCGATTGACGTGCATGTTGCGGCCCTGCGCCAGAAGCTGGAAGAATTCGGCGGGCTCATCGAGACAGTGCGTGGGGTGGGGTATCGGTTTGCGGACCAATGGGAGCCCATGCCAAACGATGAGCCCGTGCCGCGCAAGGGGTAACCTTTGGGGGCTGTGCCCATCGACTTGAAACGACCGTCCACTTGGCCCGCCCTGTGGGTGCGCCTGGGTCTGCTGCTGGTGCTCATCAGCGCCCTGGTGGTGGTGTGCTTTGTGATGGTGGCGCCGGCGGGCGAAGCGGTGCGCTGGGGCATGATGGGGGGGGCGGCGTCGCTCGTGACCGCGGTGGGAGCGATGGTGTTCACGCTGTCGCTCACGCGGCGGATCCGGATCATTGCGCGCGGCGCACGGCGGTTTGCTTCGGGGGACCTTCGGCACCGAATCGGCGCCTCGCCCGTGGTCGAACTGAGCCACTTGACCGATGCGCTCAATCAGATGGCAGGGCAGCTCAATGACCAGCTGACTTTGATGCGCACACGGCAAGCGGAGCAGGAGGCGATCTTCCAATCAATGCAACTGGGCGTGGTCGCGATCGATGCGGAGTTGCAGGTCTTGAACATCAACCGGGTCGCGCAGCAGATGCTTGGGGCGCGGCAGGCCTCGGCCAAAGGCGGGCGCCTGACGGATGTGGTAGAGCATCCGGCGCTGCTGCGGTTTGCCGCGGATGTCGTGGCGGAGCAAGGCGAGACGGTGCGCGAGTTTGAGCTGCCCACGGAGGATGATGATGAGCCGCGGGTGATGCGCGCGACAGCCGGGCGATTGCGTGACGCGGCGGGCGGGCCGGTTGGGTGGGTGCTGTTGCTCAGCGATATCACGGAGCTGCGCAAGCTCGAGTCGATGCGCTCGGATTTCGCGGCCAATGCGTCGCACGAACTGAAGACGCCCATCACGAATATCAAGGGGTATGTCGAGACGCTGCTGGATGGGGCCATGGAGGAGCCGGAGCGGGCGCGGGAGTTCCTGACGATCGTGGCGCGCAATGCGGATCGGCTCGGTGCGATCATTGACGACATGCTTGCGCTGACGACACTCGAGCGCGAGGATGAGCAGGAGCAGCTGGTCAAGCAGGCGACGCCCGTGTTCGGGGCGGTGCAGGCGGTGTGTGCGCATCTGCGTCCGGAGGCGGAGGCGAAGTCGATGCGGCTTGAGGTGATCAAGCCCGCGATGCCGCTTTGGGCGATGATCAATCAGCGGCTTGCAGAGCAGGCCCTGGCGAACCTGATCACGAACGCGATCAAGTACAGCCCCGCGCAGACAACTGTGCGGATCGAGACTACGGGGGCGCTGCTGCCCGATGGGCGCGACGCGGTGGAGATCTCGATTGCGGACCAGGGCCCGGGGATCCCCGAGGATCAGATGGACCGGATCTTCGAGCGGTTCTACCGGGTGGACAAGGCCCGTTCGCGGCAGGCGGGGGGGACGGGGCTTGGGCTGGCGATTGTGAAGCACATCATGCGGGTGCATGGCGGAACGGTGGATGTGGAGTCGCCTGCCGGCGGGGGGTCGACGTTCCGGATTCGTTTCCCGGCGGCGAGCCCTGTCGAAACTTAGCGCAGCCTTAGCGCAATGAACCGGACGGTGGGGGGCGAGAGGTGGATAATCCTCTGACCAGTCCATCAGGAGTTCTGGGGGAGGGTCCCTTGTCCTGATGCACACGCTTGGAGGATGCACATGCTCAAGAGCACGATGAAGCGCACCGCGGCCGCGACGGCCACGGGCATTGCGGTGACTGCCATGACGGTGATTGCCGCGGCACCACTGACGGGAGACGTGAAGATTGCCGGCTCTTCGACGGTAGGCCCGATCACGATGGCGATTTCTGAGGCATTTCGCGCTGAGCAGCCCGATGTGCAAGTGCAGAATGCTGTGACCGGCACGGGTGGCGGGTTCAAGCGGTTCTGCGTGGGCGAGACGGACATTTCCAACGCATCGCGTCCGATCAAGGCGGCGGAATACAAGACCGCAAAGGACAACGGCATCGAGTTTATCGAGATGCCCGTGGCGTATGACGGACTGTCCATTTGCGTGAACAAGGCGAATTACTGGTGCAATTCGCTGACGATGGATCAGATCAAGGCGCTGTTTGCCGACGGCTCGACCGTGAAGACGTGGAACGACCTGAACGCGGAATGGCCCAAGCAAGAGATCAAGATGTTCATCCCTGGCACTGACTCGGGGACCTTTGACTACTTCAAGGAAGTGGTTGTGGGCGATAGCGGAAACATCCGCGCGGATGTGACAGTGTCTGAAGACGACAACATCCTGGTGCAGGGCATTGCGAACGAAGCGGCGTCGATCGGCTTCTTCGGGTGCGCGTATTACTTCGAGAATCAGGACAAGCTGAAGGTTGTTTCGGTGGACGGGGGCGCTGGACCGATCGCGCCGACCGCCGAGACGATTGAGTCAGGCGCCTATGCCCCGTTCAGCCGCCCGCTGTTCATCTATGTGAATGCTCGTGCGGCGCAGCGTCCGGAGGTGAAGGGGTTTGTGCAGTTCTACTTCCGCAATGCTGCGAAGACGGCGTCGGACGTGGGCTATGTGGCGTTGCCCCGGAGCGTGTACAACAAGGCGATGCGTAACTTCATGTCGGGGCACACGGGGACGGTGTTCCTGGACGATGCCGGCAACAAGGTGCATGGCTCGCTGACCGAGCTGTATTGATCGATATCGACAACCAATCCACATCCCTGCCGTGTCGTCCTGCCGGGCGGCGCGGCGATTCGCCTTCCCTTTACACTTTGTGAAGTGCCCATGGCCAGTGTCGCCACACCAACGAGTGCAACTGTTGTGTCGGCAACGCTTCGGCCGCGCAATCGCCGACTCATTCGGCTGCGCGACCGGTGTGTGGTTGGCGGCCTTTTTGGCGCGGGCATCTTCTCGATTCTGATCACCGTTGCGATCGTATTCATTCTGTTCGGCGAGACCTTGCGCTTCTTTGGGATGCCCGAGGTGTCGCTTTGGAGCTATTTGACAGGCCTCGAATGGAAGCCGCTGCTCGGGGCGGACAAGAAGTTCGGCATGTGGCCACTTGTGACGGGCACACTCATGGTGACCGCGATCGCAGCGCTCGTGGCGCTGCCGATCGGGTTGATCACGGCGATCTATCTGAGCGAGTTTGCCCCGGCGCGGGTGCGCGCGGTGATCAAGCCGGCGCTTGAGATTCTCGCGGGGATCCCGACGGTGGTGTATGGGTTCTTTGCGTTGACGACGATTACGCCTGCACTGCGTGGGATTGTGGAGCTTTCCACGCGCTGGATGACGCCCGCGGGCGAGCCCGGGTATTCGGTGTTTGAGTTCTTCAATTCGACGTCAGCGGGCATCGCGGTAGGCATCATGTGCTTGCCGACCGTGTGCTCATTGTCTGAGGATGCGCTGCGCGCTGTGCCCAAGGGCCTGCGCGAAGCAGCATTTGGCGTTGGGGGAACGCGGTTTGACGTTGCGGTGAAGGTGGTGACGCCCGCGGCGCTCTCGGGCATCGTGGCGGCGTTCTTGCTGGCGATCTCGAGAGCGGTGGGGGAGACCATGATCGTCTCACTTGCCGCCGGTGGCATGGCGCGCCTTGCGACGGATCCCGCGGAGGGCGCGCAGACCATGACGGCGTACATGGTGCAGATCTTTCTGGGTGATGCGGAGTTCGGGTCGGTTGAGTATTACTCAAGCTACGCGATCGGCGCAACGCTCTTTCTCATGACGCTTGGCCTCACGTTGCTTGGCAACTGGGTGCTCGCGCGCTATCGCGAGGCCTACGAATGACGTCGCTGCTAGAAGGTCGGCAGGCGATCCCGGCGTCGCGGCGGAATCGCACGAATCGCCGCTTCTTGTGGGTGGCGTTGTGCGTGACCAGCCTTTCGGTGCTGGCGTTGTCGGTGTTGCTTGTGACGGTGCTGTTCCAGGGGGCGAAGCACCTGTTTGGCGCTGAGGTCGCAGTGGTTCCCGATACGACGCACTTGGTGAGCGCGGAGCTCGACGAGCGCGGGCAGAGCGTGCAACTCGTTACGCGCGAGCCTCGCACCCAGCACTTGGAATTGTTAGAGCGAGCGCCCGAGGGGGCAACGGTGCGTGTCGACGGCGCGGATGTGCTGGTCGTTGCGCCTGATGGAGCTGAGTTGCGTGCCGGCACGCGCACCGATGTCACGAGCGCAGCGCTCACACCGAACCGCCACGCGGTGCGCATTGAGTATTCGGAGTTGGTGACGCATGAGGTTGGTCTGCCCTCGGAGCGATCACTTGACGGCGCATCGATCGAGACGGATGCGCAGACCGGACGCGTGGCGGTGCGCTATACGAACGGTTCGACGCAGATCGTGGGACAGCGTGGCGGCACGCTTGCGCGCACGCATGTCGTCGGCTCGCCCAATCTGAAGGCGGCGAAGGACTTTTTGACGACGCCGCCATCGATGACGCCAACGAACGCGGGGTTCAATGCGCCGCTGCTCGGATCGATTTGGATTCTGGTGGTGTGCGCCCTGTCGGCCCTGCCGCTCGGTATTGGCGCCGCGATCATGCTCGAGGAGTTTCGTCCGAGGCGGCGCGGCCCCACGCACTGGGTGCATCGGATCGTGCAAACAAATGTGCGTAATCTCGCGGGCGTGCCGTCCATCGTGTATGGCCTCATTGGTTTGACGGTTTTTTGCCGCATGTTTGGGCTCTTCGGAAGTGCATTGCAGTATGCGCCCTATCAGCGCTTCGAACTCACGGACGGGCGCACGATCTTGGGCCAGTTGGTTGCCACTGAGGAGGAGGTGTATCACCTGGATTCGGAACTGCTCGGGCATGTGAAGCTCGAGCGTTCGTCGTTGGGCGAGGTCACGCAGTGGCCCATCAAGGACGAACCGATCGAATGCCATGGCACGGTCGAGCTCAATGACGAGTACCTATTTGTCGTGCGAGCGCCGGAGCTTGGCGAGATCACGATCGATAGCTGGGCGATCGAACATGCGGAACTGGCGGATGGTGGGCCGTTCTCGCCGCGCGAAGTCGACCTGACATTCTCCATGGGTGGGCAGGGTCGGTACGTGATCGAAACGCCCGATGCCGGTCGCATGTACGTCGCGCGTGACCTCGTGCGCGACACGGTCAGGGACATTGATACGGTGCCGATCCGCGAGCACATCTATCGCATGGGCGATGGGCGCGTGTTGCGTGGCGAACTGATGAAGCTGAATGACGGGGAGCTCTCAATCCGGCGCGCGATCGGCGAGGACGTCACGACCTTCAACATCAAGGACGTGGCGCTCCGTCCGGATGGGAAGCCCGACTATCGCAACCGCACGATGCTGATGTTGGGCGATGAGGACAGTTCCTTCCATGTGCATTTCCCGATGGGCGCGAGTGTGCTTGCCGGCGGGTTGACCTTGATGTTGGTGATCCTGCCGATCATCATCATCGCGACACAGGAAGCGCTGCGGGCGGTGCCCGATTCGTTGCGCTCGGGGGCGTTGGCGCTTGGGGCGACGCCATGGCAGATGGTTTGGGGCATGACCCTGCCCAACGCGGTCCCTGGGATCATGACGGGTGCGATCCTGGCGATGAGCCGGGCGATTGGGGAGGCGGCGCCCATTCTGGTGGTGGGGGGCACGATCTTCATCACGTTCCTGCCCGACAACCTGATGTCCGGATTTGCGGCGATGCCGCTGCAGATCTATATGTGGACGAACCAGCCCGATCCAGAGTTCAAGAAGGTTGCGGCGTCGGGGATCCTGGTGCTGCTTACAGTATTGCTGCTGTTCAACGCGTCGGCCGTGTTCATTCGCCAGAAGTTGCAGAGGCCACTGACATGATTCAATCCGACGCAGCCGCGTCGCGGCAACACCAGCCCGTTCCTGTGGAGTTGAAATCGCCCGTGAATCACAGCTCGCGCGTTGCAAACCCGTTGGCCGCCGTGGCGCAGCGCGCAATCGACGCTCGCCTTTCGTCGGGGGAGACCACGACGGAACTGAAGGTGCGCGACTTCAGCGCGTGGTATGGCGATTTCCAGGCGCTGCACAACCTCGAGCTCGACATTCCGAAGAATCGCGTTACGGCGCTCATCGGGCCCTCGGGCTGTGGCAAGTCGACCTTCCTGCGCTGGATCAACCGGATGAACGACCTGGTTGCGTCGGCGCGCTGTTCCGGCACGCTCGAGGCGGGGGGGACGAATGTGCTCGATCGCGCGCTGGACGTTGTGGAACTCCGGCGGCGCGTAGGCATGGTGTTCCAGAAGCCCAATCCGTTTCCCAAGTCGATCTATGACAACGTGGCGTTTGGGCCGCGATTGCACTATCGCCTGAAGAAGCGAGAGCTGGATGCGCTTGTTGAGAAGTCACTGCGGGACGCAGCCCTTTGGGACGAGGTGAAGGACCGCCTGGACAAGTCTGCCTTGGGCCTTTCGGGTGGGCAGCAGCAGCGTCTGTGCATCGCCCGGACGATCGCACTGTCGCCCGAGGTGCTGCTCATGGACGAACCCTGCTCAGCCCTGGACCCCAAGGCGACCCGGCGGGTGGAGGACCTCATCGCGGAGCTGCGGAACAACTTTACGATCATCATCGTGACCCACAACATGCAGCAGGCGGCCCGGGTGTCCGACGTGACGGCGTTCTTCTTCGAGGGCCGATTGATCGAGATCGACGAGACCCTGACGATCTTCACGAGCCCGAAGAATCCGCAGACCGAAGAGTATGTCACGGGCCGATTTGGTTAACACTTCCTTGACTTTGTGAAGCAAACAGGCAATGGTTGCCGATTGCGCCTCCCGAGAGGCGACCGGCCCTATCCTTTGGAGCCATGGCGACGATGACCCTGGAACTTGACCGCGAACTTGCCACATTGCGTGCGGCCCTGCGGGCGATGGCGGAGTCTGCGCAGACGCGGCTGGCGACGGCGCTCGAGGCGTGGATGACCTGGGACATCGATTTGGCGCAGTCAATCCGCACCGCCGACGACGAGATCGACCAACTCGAAGTGAACATCGAGAACGAGTGCATGGCGATCCTGGCGAAGCATTCGCCGGTCGCGAGCGACTTGCGCTATGTGGTCGCGGCGCTGCGCATCAACACGAGCTTCGAGCGCATTGCCGACTTGGCGCGTTCCGTTGCGAAGCGCGTGATTCGGCTCGATCGTGACGATCAACATCCGACGCCGCCGCAAGCGCTTGAGACGATGGGCGAGGCGGTGAAGGAGATGCTGTCGAACACCATGCGAGCGCTCGAGAACCGAGATGTGGAGTTGGCGCGGTTCGTGCGCAAAAGCGATGCGTTCGTGGATGATCGCAACCGCGAGGTGTTTGAGTGGGTCGCGGAGTCGACGCACAAAGAACCCGCGCGTGCTGAGGCGTTCATTTCGGTGCTGATGATCGCGCGCTCGCTTGAGCGCATTGGCGACATCTGCGCGAACATCGCGGAAGACATCATGTTCGCGGTCGGGGGCTCGATCGTTCGGCACACGCCGGCGTGAGGTTCACGGCAACACCATCACCACTTCATCAATCTCTTTGCCCCGGGCGGGCGCGTAGCCGCGTTCATCGCGCAGCCAGGTGAAGCCGCACTTCTCGAGCACGCGGATTGACGCGATGTTGTCCTTGGCGGCGCGGCCAAAGATCGGTCGCGGGGTGTGCTCTTGCAGGAATAACTCGAGCGCCCGCGTCGCGATGCCCTTGCCCCAGAACTCACGCCCGAGCCAATAGGTGACTTCGGCATCGCCTTCCATCTCGAAGCTGCAGATCGTGCCCGCGATGTGCTCGGTGCCGTCGTCGCCAGTTACCACGATCGTGCGCGCAAGCCACGTCGGTTGGCTGCGAATCTTCGCCCAGCGCCGATCGAATGGGCCGCGATCGGTGGGGTCTTCGCCAACGAACGCTGCCATGTGATTGGCCTCGGGATCGAG
The DNA here is from genome assembly GCA_020427635.1 of Phycisphaerales bacterium. GTDB lineage: Bacteria > Planctomycetota > Phycisphaerae > Phycisphaerales > UBA1924 > JAGQOH01. Next base: position 11,624 of record JAGQOH010000025.1, on the reverse strand, counting down.
CGATTGCTCGAAGAAGATGTCGAGGTCGGTGTCGCAAACGGGGCGGAGGGAGACGTTGGTCATGGCGGCGATATGCTAGTCGCATCATGTACGACATGCCCGCATACAAGGATCAGGACGCTGAGCGCATTGAGGCGTTTATTCACGCGCATCCCTTCGCGTTCATCAGTGGATGTGACGCCGAGGGGCGGCCCGTGGCGACGCAGGCGCCGGTGTTTATCGAGCAGCAGGGGGGCCAGAAGGTCCTCAGCGGCCACATCATGAAGAACACCGACCACCACAAGGCGTTCGTGCAGAATCCGAACGTCTTGGTCGTCTTCACCGGGGCACACTGTTACGTCAGCGCCACGTGGTACAACAATCCCAATGTCGCTTCGACCTGGAACTTCATGAGCGTGCACGCCCGGGGCAAGATTCGCTTCTTCGAGGGCGAGGCGCGCGAGGATGCGCTGCGCAAAGTCTCGCTGCACTTCTTTCGGTGGAATCTGCCACCGCAGCCCCGGCCACCTCGGCCTTCACATACCAAGGCACGCTCAACTCGGGCGGGTCGGCCTACACGGGCGATGCGGACATGAAATTCCGGCTGTATGACGATGCCGCTGCGGGGGCGCAAGTTGGCTTGGAGGTCGTGCAGGCCGTGCAGGTTGACGGTGGTGTGTTCTCCACCGAGTTGGACTTCGGCGCTGCTGCCTTCGACGGCACGGAAGAGCAACATCCGCAACATCGACGGGTCGCTCGACAAGATCGCGCAGCTGCGCGGTGTGTACTTCGATTGGGACCATGAACACGGCGGTGCGCATGACATGGGCTTCATCGCTGAAGAGGTTGGCGCGGCGCTGCCCGAGATCGTGTGGGGTACGAAGAGAACGGGGTCGATGCGATCGCGGTGGACTACGGCAAGATGACGCCGCTGCTTTTCGAGGCGATGAACGAGCTGCGTGCCGAGAAAGATTCGGAGATCGCAGCCCTAGCGGAGCACAACGAAGCCCTCGAAGCCCGAGTGGCGGAACTAGAGCGGGTGGTGCAGAAGCTGGCCCAGCACCGGCGCTGACCCCGAAAGACCCCCGCCTACCGCCGATAAGATCGGTTATGTAAAGCAAGGGCACTTCCTGCGCTGTCCCTCAGGGCCTCTCAGGCGGGTTTTGCTCCGGGGCTCACTTTCGTGGTTCCCCGCCCGCCCGGATGGTGATGATCGTCGCGATCGCAATCGTCGCCGCACGGAGCAGGTTGTCGAGGAGTCCGCCGCCCGCCGCTCCGCCGGCACTGCCCGCGAGGAGCCACCCGAGGTTCATCGTCGCGTGCATCGCCATGGGCACGAAGACGCTTCGCCACTCGCGCATGATCCACGCGAACCACACGCCGCCCGCACTGGTGACGAGGATGGTCATCCAGCCATCGACGACGCCATCGATCGTCCAGGTGACGTGGAGCAGCCCGAAGGCCAGGCTGCCCGCGATCGCGAACCGCCAGAACGCCCGGCGCGTGCCAAGCACCACGAACGGCACCGCGACCAGCAAGCCCCGAAAGACGAGTTCCTCAAGGATGGGCGCGCGGAAGACTTTGGGCACGAGATCGCTTGCCAGCAAGACGAAGCCGCGCGAAAGACCCAGGGCAAGACCGCCCAGGAGCATCGGCGCCGATGCGATGAGCACCATGCGCCACCACCGTCGGCGCGGCGTGCGCACCATGAGCAATTCGGAAGGGGACTTGCGTGTGATGCGCGCACAGATGAGTGCGGTCATCGCGACGATGATGAGAGCGATGAGCAGCTGATCGAGATTGCGGAGGTAGTCGATGACGCCTTGGTTTGCCAGCCAGATGTGCAGTTGTTTGTAGGCGGGCCAGTCGCCGCGATAGCGCACGAGGATGGGGATCGCGAGGCCCAATACCCAGGCGATGATGATGGCGCGGGTTGGATGGGGTTTCGTCGGCATCCGAACGCAGCCTAATGGACTGGCCACGCTGGCGCAATACAATCCCCCCTCCCAGTCTTGACCGCAATTGGAGCCCCCCATGTTTGACCGCCTGTCCGAAGGCTTTTCGTCCGCCATCCGGCGTGTGTCCGGCAAGTCGCAGATCACCGAGGCCAACGTGCGCGAATCGCTCAGCGATGTGCGTGCCGCGTTGCTCGATGCTGACGTGCATCAGGATGTCGTCGACATCTTCATCGATGAGGTGACGCAGGACGCCCTGGGCGAGAAGGTGCTCAAGGCGGTCAACCCGGGCGAGCAGATGATCGCGATCGTGCACAAGGCACTGGTCGAACTGATCGGCGGGCGGCCTGAGGATCAACCCGCGCCGGGGATTCCGAAGGTCAGCCCCGGGCCGACGGTCATCATGATGAGCGGCTTGCAGGGTTCGGGCAAGACGACGACGTGCGGCAAGCTCGCAGCGTATCTCGTCAAGCGCGGTCGCAGCGTGATGCTCGCAGCGGCGGACTTGCAACGCCCCGCTGCGGTTGAGCAGCTGCAAACGGTTGCCGAGCAAGTGAAGACGATGCCCGGGGCCGGCGCGGGTGTGCATTTCTATTCAGAGCCTGACAAGGTCGCGGCGTATGGCAAGGCGGTTGGCGTCGCGGTCGATGTCGCGATGCGCGCACTCAAGGAAGCGCGCAAGCAAGGCATCGACACGCTGATTGTCGATACGGCAGGGCGGTTGCATGTCAATGACTCGCTCATGGGCGAGCTGCGCGCGGTGCACAAGATTTTGCAGCCGCACCAGACATTGCTTGTGACCGATGCAATGACTGGGCAGGATGCGGTGAACAGCGCCCAGCAATTTCATGCGCAGCTGCACGTCGATGGTGTGATCCTGACCAAGTTTGATTCGGACACGCGCGGCGGCGCAGCCCTCACGGTGCGATCGATCACGGGTGCGCCGATCAAGTTCATTGGCGTGGGCGAGCATCTGGATCAGCTCGAAGAGTTTCATGCTGAGCGCATCGCGGGGCGCATCCTGGGCATGGGCGATGTCGTGTCGCTGGTCGAGAAGGCGCAGACGGAGGTTTCTGAGGAAGAAGCCGAGCGCATTGCAGAGAAGATGCAAAAGGGCGAGCTGACGATGGATGACTTCCTGAGCCAGATGAAGACGCTGCGGCGCATGGGCCCGATGAAGCAGTTGCTTGGCATGTTGCCGGGGGTAGGCGGCATGTTGAAGGATGTCGAGATCGATGAGAAGCAGCTTGATCGCGTCGAGGGCATGGTGAAGAGCATGACGCCTGCCGAGCGCAAGGATGTGAAGCTGCTCAACATGTCGCGGCGGCGGCGCATCGCGCAGGGCTCGGGCACAAAGCCGGACGATGTCGGTAAGCTGACCAAGCAGTTCGATGTGATCTCGAAGATGAGCAAGCAGATGTCATCGATGGGCATGAAGGGCAAGCTCAAGGCGATGAAGGATCTGCAAGCTGCGGGCGGTGGTGCGCTGCCCGGCATGGGCGGGATGCCGGCGTTGCCGGGACTTGGCGGCGGCAAGAAGGGAACTGCAACGCGCGGCGTGAAGAGCGGGTTCAAGAAGCGCAAACGGCGCTAGATTTCAGTGACAGGCTGGCGTGAGGTGCGCGTCCTCCCTGGCAAGGAGGACGTGTGATGTCGAAGCGCGGCGCCTGGATGAGGCCCATTTGTGGGCCGGTGGTTGTGGTTGCATGTTGGGTAGGGTTATTGCGGGCGAGTGCCTTTGCGCAGAGCGCCCATGATGATCCGCCGCAGGCGCAGTTGTTGCATGCTCTGCAACACCTGATCGACGCTCGATCACTTACGCAGAAGGATTTTGTCGAGCAGTATGTGGACGCGTCGCTCGTTGAGCGTGAGGGCGCCGACGTGATTCTCCAGCGACTCAGCGCACTGTGTGATGCGGTTGCCGACTTTGAGTTGTCGATGTTGGCGCCGGTAGGTGATGACAGTGTGATCGCGGGGTTTGATGCGCCGATGGGCGGGCCCGGTGTTGCGATCAAGGGTCAATTGGTCCCGGGGCGGGCGCGCATCGGCGATTTGTGGATCGAGGGTGGGCCAAGTTTGTCGGGCAAGGTGTACGAGGATGCATACGCCGACTTGCCCGCGCTCACATGGAACAACCTGAATGAGCGTCTGGAGTGGGAAGCAGAGCAAGGCTTTGCAGGCGCAGTACTCATCGTGCGCAATGGTGAGATCGTCCTCGATCGCGGCTATGGCATGGCGAATGAAGCAGAGGGCATCGCGAACAAGCCTGACACGATCTTTGCGATCGGTTCGACGCCGATTGACTTCACGCACGCCGCCGCCCTGTTGCTCATCCACCAAGGCAAGCTGAGTTTCGACGACCCGATCTCTAAATTCTTCGAGAACGCGCCCACGGACAAGCGGATGATGACCGTTGGCCACTTAATGAACTCCGAGTCTGGATTACAGGACTTTCTTGACCTGCCGACGGACGTTGATCCCGATCACATGTGGGTGGATCGCGATGAGGCGGTTCGGCGCGCCCTGGCGCAGGAGCTCATGTTTCCGCCCGGGCAGGGCAAAGCGCATTCGCACGCGGCGTGGGGGCTTGTCGCGGCGATCGTCGAGATTGTCAGTGGCGAGACGTACCCGGACTTTGTGCGCAAGCACTTGTTCGATCCGGCGGGTATGCATGACACCGGGTTCTTTGGTGAACAGACGCCGGTTGAGCGCGCGGCGGTTGGCTATGGCGTGGACTCGGACGGTGCGATCAATGCACCCCCCTACTGGGGACGGACATCATGGCTCGTCATGGGCACGGGGGGGCAGGTCTCGACGACGCATGACATGCTGAAGTGGATTCGCTTCGTGCGCGACGGTGGTGTGTTGAGCGAAGGCGATGCGCGGCGGTTGTTTCCGCAAGGCGTAGCACTTTCTGGTGGTGATTCGTATGGCTTCGAGATCGTCTACACGACCAACCCGGACACGATGATGATTATCATCTCAAACAACGTCGATGCGGAGCGTCGGCGCCACTTCAACGGACTTGCACGCGCACTTGTGCAACTGGTCAATGCGCCGAGGGTTTCGTTGGGCGTTGCGCTTGGCATTGAGGAGTCCGGACGAATCGTCATCACGCAAGTGGCGCCGGGTAGCCCCGCCGAGGGCGCGGGCTTGCAAGTGGATGACGTGCTGGTGTCAATGGGCGGCGTACCGGTTGATGGCGACAATCTGCGCGAGTTGCTGACAACGTTGCGCGCGGGGCAATCGGTCTCGATAGTTGTTCGACGGCATGAGGCCGAGCGGACACTTTCGGTCACACCTCGGGCGAGGGAGTAAACGACGCGCCCCGGCGATTTCGTGAGGCGGTTGTCGGCTTGTTTTGTCTTGGTAGATGCCCCGCCGCCGCTTATATTGCTCCTACCAGATTGGAAGGAGCGTTTTCATGCGCGCATTTTCGTTGTGGTGTGCGGCCGGGTTCACCGCCTTGCTCGTTGCTGCTTCGGTCCAGGCGGGGGCCGCCGACACCGTGGTCACCTATCAGGGGCGGCTTCGCTCGGCTGGCTTGCCGGCCAACGGAACGTTCACGATGAGCTTCACATTGTTCGATGCTCCCGTGGGCGGAACGCAGATTGGTTCGACGATCACACCGTTCGGCGGTGTGGCGGCGACCGGTGGCGTGTTCACGGTCAATCTGGACTTTGGCAATCAGGCCTTCAACAACCACGATCGATATCTGCAAATTGTGGTGAACGGCACGACGCTGACGCCAAGGCAACTGATTGCTCGCGCGCCGCACGCAATTGCAACGCGCGGCCTGTTCGTCGGACCGACGGAAACAGTGGGTGTTGGCATCGAGACGCCAAACCCCAATGTGCAGATGGATGTGCGCTCGTCGCGAGTCGTGGCGCTCAACGTGCAGAACTCGAGCACGTCGGGCCAGGCGGTGAGCGGGTTTGCGAGTTCGCCAACGGGAACAACGTATGGGTTGTACGGACTCAATGACAGCCCAGATGGGCGCGGCGTGTTTGGATGGGCACGCAACGCGAATGTTGGCGACTCGGCGGGCGTGTATGGACAGAACGATGGAGCGGGCGGCGCGGGTGTGAAGGGTCTGGGCTACCACGGCGTTTTTGGTGAGAGCTCTGCGGAAATGGGGGCGGGCGTGTATGGACGCTCTGCAGCAGACAATGGCACGGTGTGGGGCGTGTTTGGCTACGCGCAAACCGAAACAGGGATTGGTGTTGGGGGGCTGAGTCTCGGGCCGGATGGTTCCGGCGTGCGCGGCGAGGGCGTGACCGGCGTGAGCGGGTGGAGCAACACCGCGGGGGGCGTTGGCGTCGATGGTGAGATCACGGAAACCGTCGGGATCGCGGCAGTCCGCGGGACGGCGCTGGCAACGACGGGCGATACGCGGGGTGTGCTGGGCATCAGCAACAGTTCCACGGGCACTGGCGTCAGGGGCGAGGGCCGCATGGGCGTGCATGGGTTGAGCGATGACTCGGCTGGGATTGGCATTCAAGGCGAGGTCAGCTCAACTGGCGCGGTGGCTGCGGTGCGTGGCATCGCGACAGCCACATCTGGAGGCGCCGCGGGCGTTGCTGGAGCGACAGCAAGCGCCGCGGGTTGGGATTTCATCGCCAACGGCGCGGGGATGGACTACGGCACGGTGTCATCCATTCGGTGGAAGCGCAACTTGCAGGCCATTGAGTATCCGCTCGACAAGATCGATCAACTCCGCGGCCTGTACTACGACTGGGACGACGCGCACGGCGGCAAGCGTCACGACATCGGCATGATCGCGGAAGAAGTGGGCCAGGTGGTGCCTGAGATTGTTGGCTACGAAGCCAACGGCGTCGACGCGATCGGCATGGACTACTCCAAGCTGACCCCCCTGCTCGTCGAGGCGGTGAAGGCGCTGCGCGCGGAGAAGGATGCGCAGATCGAGGACTTGCAGCAAGAGAACAGCGTGTTGCGTGCGCGCTTGGAGCGGATCGAGGCATTGCTGGGCGAGGCACCCGTCTCTGCAGGAGCGAGGTAGCCCACGCCCGCGATACCACAAGTTTTCCTTGGGGGAGCACGGCTCGCTCGACTAGCATGCGTTCCTACCACATTGGAAGGAGTGCTCATGATGCGCGCGTTGCCGATTGTTTTTGCTGTGTTGACGGCCCTGCTGCTGTGCCTGCCGAACCCTGCTTGGGCAGGCACAACGGACACCGGCTTTACCTACCAGGGGCGATTGCGCTCCGGCGGGTTGCCTGCGACTGGAGATTTCGCGATGACTTTTTCGCTGTGGGACGCGGAGCTTGCGGGCGCGCAGATCGGCGCGCCGGTGGGTCTCCCCGCGGTGTCAGTGTCTGGGGGCGTCTTTGCTGTCGAGCTCGATTTTGGAGTGAGTGTGTACAACGGCATGCCCCGCTGGCTCGAGATCGAGGTCGATGGGCAGACACTGTCGCCAAGACAGGCCATCACAGGATCTCCTTACGCAATTCAAACGCGAGGCATGTTCGTTGACGACCAGGGCGAGATTGGAATCGGCACAAACGCGCCTTGGAACGATTTGGCGATTCTGAGTGGCGGGCTTGGCGTGTTCGACGATGTCGGCGATGGCGTGCGCTTCACAACTGATGGTTTTGCGATCGACCGCGCGTTCAATGAGGATCCGGCCTACGAGTTCGACGGAACGACCGACGAACACACTGTTTATTCTGGCGGCGCACCAAGCTTGAGGATTGACGGCAATGGCGATGTGTCGATCGGGTTTGGCATCACACCTGCGGCGAAGCTGCATGTCGAGACAGGTGCACACGCCGATGCAATCTATGGCATGAATACGCAGGCGGCTGGAAACGTGAGCGGTATCCATGGCGAAACCGCGAGCTCGCTCGGGCGAGCTGTATTTGGCGAGGCAACCGCGACCGCAGGGTCAAACGCGGGCGTGCGAGGCGAAAGCGAGAGCACGGCCGGCAGCGGTGTACACGGGATCGCCAATGCCGTCAGCGGCGTGTCATTCGGCGTGCGCGGAGACGCATTCAGTTCATCGGGGCGCGGTGTATTCGGCAGCGCTGCTTCAGCGAGTGGCACGACGTCGGGGGTATGGGGCTCGGCGATCAGCCCGGGTGGTCGCGGCGTGTATGGGTTTGGCGCCACTGGTGTTCTAGGGCAGAGCAACAGTTCGATGGGTGTGGGTGTTCAAGGGCTGGCAACCGGCGCAGATGGCACAGGGGTGTACGCGGCGTCGAGTGCAGCAACGGGCAACGGCATCGCCTTGCATGCAGTGGCGGGAAGCCCAACTGGCTACTCGGGGTACTTCGAAGGGGGAAGAACATACTTCGACGGCAACGTTGGTCTTGGCGTCACCGACCCAACGTCTCCGCTCGCGGTGGCAGGTTTTTCTGCGTCTGGCACAGGACTCATCGACGTCCAAGTCTTAGGCAGTGGAGGCTTTGGTGTGCGCGCCCAAACATCAAGTGCGAGCGGCACTGCGATCTTTGGCGAGACAAGTCCTGATGGTCCGGGCGCAGGCGCGGGTGCTGGAATCTCTGGCTCCTCACACGTGAGGAATGGGCGGGGCGTGGAGGGTTATGCCGAGCACGATACGGAGAATCACTTTGGAGTCTACGGATCGGCCGGGCCCACTGGCTACGACTTCTACGCAGGTGGCCTGGGCATGGACTACGGCTCGCCATCGTCGATTCGCTGGAAGCGCAACGTCGAGCCGATTCACGATCCGCTTGCGCTGGTCGCGCAAATGCGCGGCGTGTACTTCGATTGGGATGAGGAACACGGTGGGCGGCATGCCATTGGCTTCATTGGTGAGGAAGTTGGCGTGGTGCTGCCTGAAGTCGTCGCGTATGAAACCGACGGTGAATTCGTCACAGGCATGGATTACGCCAAGGTGACGCCGCTCTTGGTCGAGGCGGTGAAGGCGTTGAACGCTGAGAACCAGCTTCTGCGCGAGCGATTGGAGAAGATCGAGTCGCAGATGTCCGAGAACCTCAAGCCGATGGCCAATTCGCGGTAGATTCGGATGTGGCCTATTGATGCCAGGGCCTTGGGACGGCACCCTCGTAGCCGTCCTGGTTTGCCAGCAGGAAAGGGATTGTGATGCGCGCATTTGTTTCGGCTCTTCTTGCAGTGGTCGCACTGCTCATCGCGACCCCCCCGCTGCTGGCGGGGGCATCCGATACTGCGTTTACGTATCAGGGCCGTTTGCGCTCGAGCGGTTCGCCGGCGAGTGGTGCGCACAACTTCGAGTTTGCACTGTGGAATGCAGCCATCGGTGGATCACAGGTTGGTGCAACGCTCAATGTGCCAGGGCTGTTGGTCACCAATGGGCTGTTTGTTGTGAAGCTCGATTTCGGCGCCGATGCCTGGGACAACCACGACCGCTTTCTCGAGATCACGGTGGATGGCGTGGCGCTTGCGCCTCGACAGCCCGTCACGCCCGCGCCATACGCTGTGCAGACGCGCGGCATCCTCGTTGACGGCGCCGAACATGCGGGCATTGGCACGGCGCCTGAGGCGCAGTCGCAGCTCAAGGTGCAAACGACGTCGACAAATGGGAGCGTCAGTGCAGTGAAGGGCGTGATTGCAACAACAAGTGCCGGGGGATTCTCAGCGGCGGTGCGCGGCGAAAACCAGGGCACGGGCGGGAGCGGCATCGGTGTGTGGGGTTCGCAGAACGGCAGCGGCTGGGGGCTCTATGGCACCTCGCCAAGTGGGCGCGGTGTGTTCGGGATCGCCTCAGGCGCGACCGGCACGAACTACGGCGTGTTTGGGCAGACCCAAAGTGCAACGGGCTTCGCGGGGTACTTCGTAGGCGGCAGGAACTACTTTGATGGTGACGTCGGCATCGGCACGACGACGCCGAGCGAAGCACTGCATGTCGTTGGGAAAATGGTTCTCGAGGGACAGGACATCGAGTTTACGCGGACCGGTGGAGTTCAGAGTTGGAGCCTCGGGACAACGCCCGACGGCGGCGTCTTCCAGATCATTGACCGCAATCTCTTTGCCGCAACGATGACCATGCGGCCACTCGACACGATCTTTCACACGGATTTCTTCCTTGATGCAGACTTGACGCTCAATAACGGACAGATCAACTTCAAACGCCAGTTTCAGTCGCAGCGCTGGGCGATCAGCACGCCGCCGACTGCGGCACATCTCGAGATCATCGATCAGTCACTTGGATTGTCCAAGCTTCGCGTGGCGCCGACGCTCGTCACGATCTTCGGCAATGGGAGTGTGACGGGCACGCTCACAAAGGGTGGCGGTTCGTTCAAGATCGATCATCCGCTTGAGCCGGAGCGCAAGTACCTGCAGCACTCGTTCGTCGAATCGCCAGACATGATGAACATCTACAACGGCAATGTGACGCTCGATTCGTCAGGGCGTGCAGTGGTTGTGATGCCTGACTGGTTTGAGGCGCTGAACCGAGACTTTCGGTATCAACTGACGTGCGTCGGAGGGTTTGCACCGGTGTATGTGGAGTCAACGATTGTCGGCAACCAGTTCACGATTGCCGGCGGCACGGAAGGATTGACAGTGTCGTGGCAGGTCACCGGTGTTCGCCACGATGCTTGGGCGGAGGCCAATCGCATTCCTGTGGAGAGCGACAAGCCGGCGGATGAGGTAGGCACGCTGCTGCACCCCGAGGCATTTGAGCGCAACTGAGCGCCCGGCGTTACCTTACGCCGGTGATTGCGACCACCAATGCCGCGGGACATGCCCTCAGCGCCTGGCAGCGCCTGAGCGAGCTGTTCATTCACCTCGTGCCAAGTCTGGCGATCATTGCGCTGGTTGTACTCTTGCTTTGGGTGATTGATCGTGTGCTCAAGCGTCGAGCCGCGAAACACATGACCGACTCGTTCGCGCGACCGATCATCATGCTGATCCTGACGGCGCTGGCGATCGTGGTCGTGATCCTCGTGGTCCCAGTGAGCAACGACGCCACACGTGGCCAGTTGTTGACACTCCTGGGCCTGGTGCTGACGGCGATCATTGGTCTGTCGTCGACGACGTTCGTGTCAAATGCGATGGCGGGGTTCCTCCTGCGCTCGCTTGGCAATGTGCGCGTGGGTGACTTTGTGCGCGTGGGCGAGCACTTCGGGCGTGTGAGTGAGCGAGGCCTGTTCCACATCGAACTGCAGACAGAGGACCGGGACCTCACGACATTGCCCAACTTCTTCTTGATGTCGAACCCGATGACAGTGGTGAGCGCTTCCGGAACAGTGATCTCCGCCACGGTCTCGATTGGCTATGACGAATCGGACCGCAAGGTGAAGGCCCTGCTGCTGGAGGCTGCGGAGCGTGCGGAGTTGCGTGACGGCTTTGTCCACATCATGGAACTTGGTGACTTTTCGATCACGTATCGGGTGGCGGGAATGCTGGCGGACGTGAAGCAGATCCTGACTGCGCGTTCGCGTTTGCGGACCGCGATGTTGCGCACGCTGCACGATGCGGGCGTGGAGATCGTGTCGCCAACGTTTATGAATACGCGTGCCCAGCAGCCCGGCGAGCGCGCGATGCCCGCTCGTGGTGCGGCGCCGAAGGCGACTGCGGTGATGGCGGAAGACGGCGCCGAGGCCGAGGCGGTCGTGTTCGACAAGGCGGAGCGGGCGGCGGTGCTTGATGAGTTGAAGGCACAGCGGCAAGAGCTCACGGAAGAAGTGACCGAGTTGCGATCCCTGCTTGGGCAAGCCGAGGAGG
>JAGQOH010000024.1 GCA_020427635.1 Phycisphaerales bacterium | reverse complement strand
CGAAACAAGAGCAAGTGACGAAGAGCGTGGACACGGGCGCGGCGGCGTTGTGGGCGAGCGCGTTTGTGATCATGGCGATGATCGTGACGCAGGCGTCGCGTTTGGGGCTTGGCTCGGCGGCGTATGCGGATGTGTCGAAGGCGGGCGACTTGACGACGCTTACGGCGGCGGCGCGGAACAACGACGACATCCTGCTTGTGCTGGATGGGCGGACGGAGACGCTGTCGGCGTATGGGATCATGAATCGCTCGACGGTGCGTGCGTATCCGTTGCATGACTTGCGGGACCTGTTTACGCAGGCGCGGGCGAATGCGCGATAGGCGATGAGCCCGGTGTCGCGGATGGCGGTATCGTAGAACGCGATGAGTGGCGATCCGCGTGGCGAAGGCGAGAGTGGTGTCAAGGAGACGTTGGTCTCTTTGATTATCTCGTTGGCAATGGCGTTGATCGTCAAGTGCTATGTCGTGGAGGCGTATCGGATCCCGACGGGGTCGATGGCGCCGACGCTGTTGGGGGTGCATGCGACGTACACGGGGCCGCAGACGGGGCGGAGCTGGTTTGTCGATCGCGGGCGTCCGGGCGAGCCGCCTGATCAGCGTGGGTTGTTGGATCCGGTGACGGGTTTGACGCACCCGGGTGGGCCTCGGGTGAATGCGTTGCGCGCGGGGGCGACGTCGCCTGGTGCGCGGCCTGCGCAGGCGGGCGACCGGATTCTGGTGCAGAAGTATTTGTATGACGTGACGGGGCCCGAGCGGTTTGATGTGGTGGTATTCCGCAACCCGACGAATGTGCGTGAGAACTACATCAAGCGGCTTGTTGGGTTGCCCAACGAGCATTTGTGGTTGGCGGATGGGGATGTGTTTCGCAGTCCGTTCCAGTCGGCTCAGGATCCGGCGGATGCGGCGCTTGCGGCGGGGACGTGGGAGTGCCAGCGGAAGAGCTTGCGCACGCAACGATCGCTTTGGCGGACGCTGTTTTCGAGCGAGTACACGCCCTTGGAGCCCAAGTCATCGATGGGTGGCGATTGGTTTCAGAGTCCGTGGTCGCCTCGGACGGGCGGTTGGGAGATGGAGGGGCGCCGGTCGTATCGGTATGGGCGGCATGAGCCAACGGCGTTGGCGTGGGACACGATTGCGTGGCCAGTGACGGATTGGGAGCCATACAACGATCGTGCGCGTGGCTCGGTGGCGATGTATCCGGTGTCTGACGTGCGGATGCGCTGCAACGTTGAGCCTGAGGCAGCGGACTTGACGGTGACGGCGACGATCACGGCGCGGCAGCATGAATTCCAGGTGGTGCTTGGGCAGGGGCAGGCGACCTTGCAGATGCGCGCGGCGAGCGAATCGGGCGCGGCGGGGCCATGGACCGTGCTTGATTCACATGCGCTGAAGGCGATGCCGGTCGGGCGGTCGACGCCCATCGAGTTTTGGCATGTCGATCAGGCGCTGCATGTCTTTGTGCATGGCAAGCGTGTGTTGTATGCGGAATACAACTGGGATCCGGCGCAGCGTTTGGCGTTTGCAACTGGGCAGTCGTTCGAATCATTGCGGACGAACGGGCGCGGCGGGGTGAATCTGCATGCGCTTGCGGATCCGGCGACCTATGCACACGGGCAGGCGGAGGTGGAGTGGCGGTTTTCGGGTGGGCCTTTCACGCTGCACCAGGTGGGGCTTGATCGGGACATCTTCTATCAGCCGGCGTTGGGTTCACGGCGTGAGGTTGGGTTTGGATGCCATCCGGATCGGGTGGTGACACTTGGGCCAGATCACTTCTTCATGTTGGGCGACAACTCTGCGGATTCACTGGATGGGCGCGGGTGGCCTGACTTTCCGTCGAACACGCCATATGGGCGCACGGTGGATCCGTTCGTTGCGGAGCACATCGATCCGGCGCCGGGTGTGGTGCATCGGAAGTTGATTCTGGGCAAGACGTTCTTCGTGTACTTCCCTGCGCCATTGACGGTGGAGCTGTTTGGCTTCAAGTTGCCCATTCCGGTCCCGGACTTTGGGCACATGCGGATTGTGGAGTAGGACAAACCCGACTTGGCAAGCAAGTCGGGCCACCCATTGGCACGGAGTGCGACGATTAGTTGCAGGGGTCGCAGATCGCGCCGAAGAAGAGCAGGACGGTGGAGAGGTCGGCGAGGTCGACCATGCCATCGCCATTGAGGTCTGCTTCGGACGTTGTTTGTCCAAAGAAGAGCAGGACGCCTGTGAGGTCGTCGAGGTCGACGTCGTAGTCGCCATCAACGTCGCCATCGCACTGTGCATCGGGTGCGAGTTCTTCGAGTGTGAAGGCCATATCGGTGCCGATGAGATCTGTGCGCAGGAGCATGCTTTGTTGATCGAAGCGGTCTTCGGCGATGACGCCGTTGCCTGGGCCTGGGGCGATGCTCCACTGCCATGTTTCGGTGTCGGCATCGATGATGTTGTCGAAGTGGTATGCGCCGATGGACAAGAAGTATGTGCCGGCGGGGAGGATGAGGGGCGGGACGATTTCGATGCGGTAGGCGAGTTCGGGGGCTCCGAGGGTGCCGACGTTTGCGCCGGTTGGCGCGACGATGGTGTCGAACTGGAGTGTGCGCGCGATTTCGAAGAGTGTTGTGCCGGGGCTGCCGGCGGGGCCATCGGCGGCGGAAACGCGGATGTTGAAAGCGACGACGTTTTGGTTTGGCGTAGTGGGCGTGTTGGTTTCATCGCCGCCCCAGAAGCGGATGACTGCGATTTGGCCCTCGGCGTCGAGTGTGAAGTCGTCGGCAATGCGACGGCGGGCGTAAGTCGCGCCGCCTGTGTTGTTCCGGGAGATGTGGCCTAGGGCGCCTGCGGGGTCAGGCGATTGGGCGAAGATGGGTGTGGAGCAGTTGCCGGAGCCTGCGGAGACGGAGACTGCGCATGAGGCGGCCAGCGCACCAACCCACGCCAAGACTGATCGTTGTCTGGTCACTGCCGCTCTCTCCGCCTTTTGTTCGGTCCCACCGGGGCCCAAGGTCCCTTGTGAGAGTCTAGCCCGAAGGATGGCGGATGGAAGCGAAAAACGTGGACAGGGCCCCCGCGCCGAAGGCACCGAGGCCGTCCAAACGGACTGCTGTCTGAATCGGACGTTGGATTATCGCTTGGAGAACTGGAAGCGACGGCGGGCGCCGGGCTGACCAGGCTTCTTGCGTTCGACCTCACGGGCGTCGCGGGTAAGGAAGCCATGATCGCGCAGGACGCCTTCCATGGAGGGGTCGTATTTCTTAATGGCCCGGGAGATGGCGAGGCGCATTGCTTGGGCCTGGCCCATGTAGCCGCCGCCATCGAGGCGAGCGACGATGTCGAGCTTGCCTGTGAGCTGGGTGACCTTGAGGGGGGAGGCGACGTCGGCGCGATCGCGCGCTTCGGTGAAGTATTCGTTGACGGACTTGTACTTGCCGCGCGCGACTTGGATTTTGACTTCGCCATTTCCGGGCCTAATGCGAGCGCGCGAGACTGCGGTCTTGCGTCGTCCTGTTCCCCACCACCAGCCGTGGGCATCGGGGGGTTCGGGGGCAGCGACGGGTCGCGTCATGGGGGCGTCGCCCATGGATGTTGGCATGGCGCTCGGTGCGCTCGGACGTGCGGGGATTGCGGGAGCGGCGGTGTTCTGTTCGTTCATGGTGTCGAGCTCGTTGTTGCGGGGATGGTTCGTGTGTTGGTGGGAGTGGAATCAGCGGACGCGCGGCATGGGCTCAGGTTGTTGGGCGGTGTGCGGGTGTTCGGTGCCGCGATAGACCTTGAGTTTGCCGAGCATTTTGCGGCCCAGGCGTCCCTTGGGGAGCATGCGTCGGACGGCGTCTTCGAGGAGTTGTTCGGGCTTGTGTTCGAGGACTTGGTTGTAGGTTTTGGCTTTGAGGCCGCCGGGATAGCCGGAGTAGCGGAGCTTGAGCTTCTGGTCGCCCTTGCGTCCGGTCATGACAAGTTTCTCGGCGTTTGTGACGACGACGAAGTCGCCCGTGTCGACGTGCGGCGTGTATTCGGGGCGGTGCTTGCCCATGAGCACAGTGGCGATTTGCACGGAGACGCGTCCCAGGCGTTGGCCATCGGCGTCAACGTGGTACCACTTGGGCTCGAGCTGCCCGGTCTTGATGAATGTTGTTTGCCGCATAGGTGTTCCTCAGCAATCTGTGATGCGCGAGCCTTCGTGGCGTTTGGATGCACAAACACGTCTACAGGCCCAAGCGGTCGCCATTGACCGTGGGCTTTGGGGCCTCAAGTCCCCCTGGCCCGTCGGGTGGTGCTGCGTGTGTGGCAGCGTCCTGCACGTCACGGGCGTTTGGATGAATCTGTCGCAGGACAGGGCGAACAACTCCACCAGCCGGTCGGACCGGCCCTGCGAGGGGGAGTAGCGTAGCGTTCGGGCGAGCGGTGTCAAACGGGGGGTTGATGGACCGATGAAGGGGTCATGAGCGAGATGGAAGCAGAACGGCCCATCGAGGACTCCAAGGCGAGCAGCGTCCCGACTGCGGAGCGGGGGGCGGAGCAGGGGAGCCTGTTGGCGGGCGAGCCGTATGGCGTGATGCGTCAGCGGCGGGGCTCGCGGCGCTGGGCGGTGGCGGCGTGGGTGGCAATTGCGCTTGGGGCGGCGGCGATCATTGGATTGCATGGGGTCGGTGAGCGTGCGGCGCTTGGGGCCGGCCCTCAGGAGCCCAAGGCGGGCGACCAGGCACCGGTGGAGTTGGTGGCGCGGGCGCTGGTGGGTGTGAAGCAGTGGGACGCGGGTTCGGGGTCGAGTGAGCAATTGGCATTGCAGTTGGAGCCGGCAGCGCGGCAGCAGGTGGATCCGGCGACGACGCCCGCGGGCGATCTGGTGCGGTTTGCGACGTTGGCAGGGGAGATGGCGGGGGCGGAGGCTGCCCTGGACCTGTTGGACGCAGCGGAGGCGCAGTTCGAAGGTGCAACGAAGGCGAAGGCGGGGCGCGAGCATTTGGCGGCGTTGTTTGCGGCGCAAGATGAGTTGAGTGGGCCAATCACGCCGCGCGCTGACACATTGGATCGATTGTCAGCGCAGCGCGAAGCATTGCGGGCGTTGCACACGACGGCGCCGCCTGATGGTGAGGCGGTGGACGACAGCGCGTATGCGGATGGGATTCGGCAAGACATCCGGATGCTACGGCGGATCTATATGGATGCGGGCCCCGCAGACGTTGCGTCGGACGAGCAGGCGCGATTGGTCGAGCGGCACGGGTATTTCGGGCGGCTTGCGCTTGCGTTTGGGCAGGGCGAGGGTGCGGCGCAGCGGGATTGGGTGCATGCGAAGTCGGCGCAGACGTTTCGTGTGGTGTTTGCGGCGGTGGCGTTGATTGTGACGGCGATGTTGAGCGGGTTTGTGTTGTTTGTGGTGGCGCTGGTGCTGCTTGCGCGGGGGCGTGTGACGCGGCGGCTTGGGTGGCAGATCCAAGAGCTCAAGACGAGGCACCATGCGTTTGTGGAGACGATGGCGATCTTCTTGTGGTGCTTTGTTGGCGTGACGTTGGTTGCATCATTGCTGCACGACGCGATGCAGATTGATTTGTCGCATGTGCTGATTTGGTTGTTGTTGCCGGTTGCGCTGTGGCCTTTGGCGCGTGGTGTGCGCGGGCGCGAGCTGGCGATGGGGCTTGGGTGGCATGCGAATGGCAAGGGCGCGGCGGGTGTTGGCAAGGAGATGGTGTGCGGTGTGGTGGGGTATTTGGCGGGGTTGCCGATTTTTGTTTTGGGGATTGTGCTGACGTTCTTGCTGCTGTTGATTCCGGGCACGCACGCGGAGCATCCGGTGACGCAGGAGATTGACTCCAGTTTGTGGGGGTATTTGCGGTTATTGATGCTGGCAAGTCTGTGGGCGCCGCTTGTTGAAGAGACGATGTTTCGCGGGGCGCTGTTGACGCATGCGCGGAGTTGGATGCCTTCGGTGGCGGCGGCGGCGCTGGTTGGGTTCTTGTTTGCGGCGATTCATCCGCAGGGGTGGGCGGCGATTCCGGCGTTGATGAGTTTGGGTGTGATCTTTGCGTTGATTCGGGAGTGGCGCGGGAGCTTGATTGGGAGCATGACGGTGCATGCGCTGCACAACGGGTTCTTGATCACGATGCTGACGTTGGCGGTGGGATGAGGCGACAAGCAACCCCGGGCGCTCAGACCACGGCACCCGGAGCAACCCTCACCCGGCGAAGCGCCCCCCTCTCCCCAGAGTAAGAGGGTGCAAGATGTTCAGACGTTGTAGACGGCTTTGACCTTTGCGTCGAGGTGTCGCATGAGCGCGTCGGATTGGAGTGGCGCGCCGGTGATGCGTTTGCAGAGGTCTTCGGCGGAGAAGTGGCGGCCGTGGCGGTGGATCTTTTCGCGGAGCCAATCGAGGATGGGCATGAATTCACCTTTGCCCATCATGCCGCCGCGGTTCGGGATGTCTTTGGCCATTGCTTCCCAGAACTGAGCGGCGTAGAGGTTGCCAAGGGTGTAGGTGGAGAAGTAGCCAACGGCGCCCATGGACCAGTGGATGTCTTGGAGGCAGCCCTTTGCGTCGTTGGGCACGTCGAGGCCAAAGTCGGACTTCATGCGCTTGTTCCAGACGCCCGGCAGATCCTTGGGGGCGAGGTCGCCCGCGACCATGGCGCGTTCTAGGTCGAAGCGGAGCATGATGTGGAGGTTGTAAGTGACTTCATCGGCTTCGACGCGGATGAATGAGGGCGCGACGAGGTTGGCGGCTTTGTAGGCCTTGTCGGCGTCGAGGGCGTGCATGACGTTTTCGCCAAAGACGTCTTTGGCGAGGCCAAAGGCCCAGCCCCAGAATGGGCGCGAGCGCCCGACGAAGTTTTCCCACATGCGTGATTGTGATTCGTGGATGCCGAGTGAGATGGCGTCGCCCAGTGGTGTGCCGAACCATTCGGGTGGCAGGCCTTGTTCATAGAGGCCATGGCCGCCTTCGTGCATCGCGGAGGAGACGGAATCGAGCCAGCCATCGGGGCGGTATCGGTTGGTGAGGCGTGTGTCGCCGGGCCCGGGCGATTCGCAGAAGGGGTGTGTGGAGACGTCCAAGCGGCCTGCCATGAAGTCGAAACCCATTTGCTCCAAGATGCGCTTGGAGAAGAGTTTCTGTTGGTCGATGGGTGTATCGCGATGGGCGTTGCCCGTATCGGGGGCCTTGGTGAAGTTGTCGGTGGCGCCGCGGACGCGATCGATGAGATTGACGGTGAATTCGCGGAGCGGTTTGAAGATTTCGGCGGTGCGCGCGGCGGTCATCTTGGGCTCGTATTCGTCGAAGAGGGCGTCATAGAGTTCGCCGCCGGCGGGAATGCCAAAGCACTCTGCTTTCTTGCGCGAGAGTTCGATGGTCTTTTCGAGCCAAGGGCGGAAGATAGAGAAGTCGGACTTCTCGCGGGCTTCTTTCCAGGCGTGCATGCCAAGGGAAGCGCAGCGCGCGAGTTCTTCGACGAGGGACTTGGGGAGTTTGACGTGCTTTTCGTAGTCGCGGCGGATCTCGCGGAGGTTGGCCTTGGCGGTGTCGTCATCTGCGAGGGCGGTGTCGGCTTCGGCTTTGTTGACGAGTTCGAGGATGCGCGGGTTGGTGAACTTCTCGTGGACGAGGCCTGAGAGGGATTGGAGCTGGTCGGCGCGCAGGGGGGCGGCGCGCGGGGGCATAAGTGTTTCCTGGTCCCAGGAAAGGGTGGCGTTGACAGACTTCCAGACGGCGGCGTCGCGCAGGAGAGCGCAGAGCTCGGCGTAGGGCTTGGACTTGTCCAGGGCGCTGAGCGCGCCGACGGCGGTCGTTGCGGTTGTCATTGCAAGCCTTTCGTGGATGTCATCAAAGTGGTGATTCAGTCTATCGCGTGCTGCAGGGCCAAGAGCGCGTAGGCAGTGATGAGGATGGGGTTGTTTTCCATCCAGCGGTCGTCGACGGATTTGAAGGAGCCGTCGGTGTTTTGGAGGTTGGCGAGTGTGTCAATGAGGTCGTTTTGCCAGTCGCGTGTATCGCCTGTCGAGCCATCGGGGTTTTGGAGTTCGATGGTTTGGGGGCCCCAGGCGTCGAGCGCGCGGGCGAAGGTGACGTAGTAGTAGTAAAGGCCATCGGTGCCAACGCCCGGATTTTCTTCGAGGGTGTAGTTGGCGCGGATCCAGTCGTAGGCGGCGGTGACGCGCGGGTCATCGCGTTTGAGGTTCGCGTAGACGTAGCTCTTGAAGCCGGCGTAGGTCATGGAGCCATAGGCACGGAGGCGCGAGGCGGTCGTGCCATCGGAAAGTGTTTCCATCATCGTGCCGGCTTTGGTTTCGCCATCGCCAATGTGATCGCCATCGGGGCTTGTGGCGTAGATAAAGCCACCTTGTTCGGAGCCATCGGCGTACGGCATGTCGTTGACGGTGTCGAGCATTTGACAGCGTTCGAGGAATTTCTGTGCGCGCTGGAAGGCCTCGTCACTGGCGCTCAGGCCTGAGTCGTGCAATGCTTGGAGCATGAGGTTGAGGTTGGACATGTCGGGGCGGGAGTGGCTTCCGTAGCCCGCGCCGCCGAAGAAGGGGTGTTTGGCGTCGACGACGCCGGACTCTGCGTGTTCGAGTGCGTCATCGGACCATTGGAGGCTTTTGAGGAAGGATTGCGCGCCGCTCATGGCGTTGACGGCTTCGGGTGTGTTGAGTTTGGAGAGTGCGGAGAGGCAAAGCGAGGTGTTGTAGTTGGCGAGGATCTTGTCGTAAATGCCGCCATCGGGTTGGCGGAAGGTGAGGATGAACTCGGCGGCGCGGTTGATGGCGGGGTCATGGGCGTCGATGTCGGGGGACATGATCATGCCATTGACGACGAGTGCGGTGATGCCTGGGAGTTGGGGGCCTTGGGGATTGACGGCCCAGCCGCCCGTGGTGTTGTCTTGTTGTGCGCGGAGGTAGGTGACGGCGCGATCGATCATGTGGTCGGCTTGGCGGAGGTGTGCCTCGTCGACGGCGAAGGTTGGCGCGGCGGCGGTGAGTGCGAGGGTGGTGCAGCAAGCGATGGTGGAGCGGTTCGGCATGGGTTCTCCTTTGGTGTTCCCTCCGGATGACAATAGGTACCGGTGGCGCGGGGATCAGGACATGTTGCGGGCGCGAAGTTCTTCGTGGAGGACGATGGTTGCGGCGGCGGCGGCGGCGGTTTCGATGCGGAGGGTGTGTGGGGCGAGGTTGATGAGGCGGGCGCCGGCGGCGCGAGCGGCTTGGCGTTCGTCGTCGGTGAAGCCGCCTTCGGGGCCAATGAGGATGCGGATTTCTTGCGAGCCCGTCGGGGAATATGGCTCACCGGAGGCGTCGGCGAGGAGGATGGTTTGTCCGTCGGCGGGCGCGATGGCATCAGCAAAAGTGATGGGTTCAGCGATCTTCATGAGCCAGGCACGGGCGGCCTGTTTGGCGGACTCGGCGACGATACGGGCCATGCGGTCGAGCTTGCCTGCGCCGGGATCGACGACGCCGTAGGCGGTGTTCATCGGCCGCCATGTGGCGACGCCGATCTGGGAGAGCTGATCGATCATCTTGTCGAGGCGAGGGCCTTTGGGGGTGGCGGAGCAGAGCTCGATGGCGGGCGTCAGGGAGGGTTCGGTGGAGCGTTCGAGGAGGGCAAGTTCGAGGTCGCGGCGGGCGGCGGTGATGCGGGCGAGGCAGACGTGACCCTGGCCATCGACGAGGCGGAGGGTGGCGCCTTCGCGGAGGCGTTTGACGCGGATGGCGTGTCGGGCCTCGTCGCCTCGGACGGTGAGGGTGTGGTCGGTCGCGGGCGGGATGGCGTCGAGGAGGATGGTGTGCATTGGGAGCTGGGTTGGTCCGAGAAGTGGCGGGGGTGGGGACAAGGTCCCGAGCTGCCTTGAGTGGCGCAGGGAAGGGGTCGATCATGGACGATGAGCGATCGTCCGACAACCATGGCCTCGAATGACGACCAAGCTGACCAGCGTCCGCCCGCGTCCCCACCTGGGGATGACGGGTCGATGTCTGTGGACCAGGAGTTGGAGGCGTTGGCGGATGCGCTGGAGGCGGAGTTGGCGGCGGCCAGCGAGCCCGGCGCGGCGTTGCCTGCAGATGAGCCCGCGACAACGGCGGATGGGGCGGTCGATTTTCATGTTGACGAGCCGAGCTCGGACCCTGTGGGCGCCGAGGCGATTGACGTTGCGGAGTCCATGACGGGCGAGATGGAGGCGCTTGCATCGGCGATCGATGAGTCGAGGGGGGCGGACGCGGCGCGCGATGACGAAGAGGTTGTGGATGCGGCGTTGGAGTCTTCACTTGACGCACTGATTGCAGAAGCGGATGCGGTGATCGCGGCGGGCTCTGAAGCGGATGCTGGGCATAGTGCGCCTGTGGAAGATGTGTTTGAGGAAGCGCCAGCATCTGTTGAGATTGAGTCGGTCGACGTCGCGGGTGAGGCGCCGGCGGACGATGTTGCGATGTCGGTGGATGACGAGAGCGTGGGCGCAACGTTGTCGGAAGATGTGGTTGCGGATCAAGTTGTTGTCGACGTGGAGGAGGATGCGCTGGGCGCGGCGCCTGCCGTTGAGGTTGAGGCTGATCCCGTTGCGGAGCTCGATGCGTTGGATGCGGCGCTTGCGGCGCAGGAGGGTCCCTCGCTTGAAGTTGAAGGCGTGGGGTTCGACGCGGACGAGGTGTCGACGGAAGCTGGTGGTGATGCGCGATCGCTCAAGGATGTGGACGCGTCACTTGCGGATCATGCAATGGACGCGGTGTCGTCTGTAGTGGATGAAGCGATTGCGGCTGCGGCGCGCGAGATCAACATGCGGGCGCCTGTTGAAGGCGTTGGTGAGCGTGATTTGCTTTCGGCGGCGGCAACGGCGGCGCAGGAAGACTTTGCGCTGGATGTGGGCGATGTCGAGCATGACTTGGCGAGCGGAGAGGCGGGGGTTGACAGCGATGTCGAGGATGTCGACCCGTTTGCGACATCGAGTGATGTCGTGGATGAGGCGATTGACGCGCATGGTGTGGAGCCTGCCAGTGAGGATGCGTCTGAGCTGGTTGCCGAGGCGGCGGCGGATGACGGCGACGCGGCGCTGGCCGGCACTGATTCTGCGGTGAGCGAGGTTGTTGAAGAACCGGTGGGCGATGTGGGCGCGGCTCAGCCTGTGGCGGAGGCGGATGAACTGGCGGCAGCGATGTCCGCGGCGGCGATGCCCACGGACACGATCGAAATTGGGGCGGAGGAAGAAGCGGTTGCGCCTGCTCCAGCGGAGACGACAACGCAGGCGGCTGGCGCATCCGGAGGGGGCGCATCAGCGCAGCCCAAGAGCGGCGGCGCGGCGGAAACGGCGGCGGGTGGGTCTTCCGCGGTGAAGGCAGGGGCAACGTCGGCGGCGAAGGCGGCGGCGAAGGCGGGCACCAGAAAGGCGACGACGCGGAAGGTGAAGCTGGATCGCAAGCACGTGGACGCGGTGCTTGTCCAGGTGAAACAGGCGGGGCTGGTCACGGGGCGGGCGTTGAGCTATCCACTGACGTTTGTGCCTGCAGCGCATCGATCGACGGTTGGGTGGATCTCGGTGAACACAGTGTTCCTTGGGGTTGGTGTGCTGATCGTGTCACTCATGGGGCGTGGCGGTGGCGGCTCGGTTGGGACACGTGGTGCGGCATCGCATGATGTGAGCGGCATGGCGCCGCCTGCGGCCCAGGTGGAGGGCGCGGCGCCGCGTGGTCGCAACGCACCTGAGTAGTGCGAGCATGATTTTGCTCGGTACACTCGCGGGCGATGGGGCAAGGACAACTCACGATCGCGGTGTATCAGGAAGCGACGGGATGGTCGCTTGCGGGCGAGTATGTTGATCGTATTCGCGAGGCCGCGGGCGATCAGCTGTCGGCGCAACAGGTTTCAACATCGCGTGATTTGCTTGCGGCATTGCCTGAGACGCGAGCGATCATTGGATTGCCTGTGTCGGCGGCACAGTTGGCGCAGCATGGATCGGCGTTGGAGTGGGTGCAGCTGACAGACTCTCTTGGTGATGCGACGCCGGCGTTGATGCATGCGTGCGCGGCGGGTGTGCGGGTGAGCACGGCGTCAAGCATTCGGGCAGTGCCGATCGCGGAGCATGCGGTTGCGCTGCTGCTTGCGATGGTGCGGCGCGTGGGTGATTGCGTGCTTGCGCAGGCGGAGCATCGGTGGGCGGCGTCGGATCTTGCATCGCGTATTCACACGCTTGCGGGTCGGCGCGTGGGCGTGTTTGCGCATGGACAGGTGTTGCGGGCGATCATGGGTCGGCTGTCGGCTTTTGGTGTGGAACTGATCGCGTCGTCGCCTGATCCGATGGAAGCGGCGGCGGAGGGGTTGGCGCAGGAGGTTGTGCGTCTTTCGGCCATTGATGACGTAATGGAGCGTTGTGACGCGATTGTGATGGCGTTGCCTCGGTTGCCAGCGACTGCGGGGTTGATTGCGCGCAAGCAGTTTGCGGCGGCGAATCGGCGATTGGTGATTGTGGATGTGAGCAGAGGTGGGGTGATTGATCACCGGGCGCTGTTGGAGGCGCTGCATCGTCGGCGGATTGCGGGGGCGGCGCTCGATGCTTTTGAGACGACGCCTTTGCCGCCGACGAGTCCGTTGTGGACGATGCCGAATGTGATCGTGTCGCCTGGGATTTCGGCGGCGTCGCCCCAGTATTGGCGTCGCGGGGTGGACGTGATATGTCGGAACGTGAAGCGTTTTGTCGCGGGCGAGCCTTTGGAGGATGAGTTGCCGGCGGCGTGGGTGCGCGCGGCGTCATGAGGCGGCCGGCGATTGCTTTGCGCCGGCGTGGCGTGTGGGTGCTTGCGTGTATTGGTGGCGGGATCGTGCTCGCGTGGTGGGCGCATGCGACGATTGGTGTTGTGGCGCCGAGCGCGATGTGGCTTGGCGTTGCGGGGGCACTTGCGATCGTTGTGGGTGTGGCACGGGGCGTGGTCGTGCGCAGCGCCGTGTTGTGCGGGTTGGTGTGTCTTGGCGGGGCGACGTTGACGGCGCAGTCGCTTGAATCGCCGCGGGATGACTTGCGGTGGATGGTGGGTGATGATCTGCGGCTTGTGTGCGTGGAGGGCGTGGTGAGTCACGCGCCGCGACTTGTGCAGGCGCAGCGTGGGCGGTTGGCGTCGGTGGCGGCGTACAACCCGATGCTGACGCGGTTTCGGGTGCGCGTGGAGCACGTGTTGGATGATGCGGGCGCGCGGCGAGTGGCGCATGGCGCGCTTTATGTGCGTGTGGATGAGCCTATGGCGGTGTGGCCTGCCGCGGAAGCGATGGGCACAGGGGATCGCGTGCGTTTGACGGGGTTTGTGACGGGGCTCAAGGGGCCAAGCAATCCGGGCGAGCGTGACATGCGTGCTCGGGCGCATGCACGGGGGGTATCGGGGTCGATGCGCGTGGCGCGGGCGGCGTTGGTTGAGCCAATGGAAGGGCGTCCATCGGCGCTTTCGCGCGTGATTCGTTGGCGTGACGCGGTGCGAGCGCGGGCATTACAAAAGATTGATGGGGGAGGGGAAAGCCGAGGTGTGCTGGCGGCATTGCTGCTTGGCGAGCGCGATCCGGTCGATGACTTCGCGGTTGAGTCGGCGTTTCGTCGGGTGGGTGTGGCGCATGTGCTTGCGATCAGCGGGCTGCACGTCGGGATCGTGGTGTTGCTGGTGGTGATGTTGGTGCGGATTGCCGGTGATCACCCGCGCGTGCAGTGGGCGGTGGTGCTGTGCGCGATTGGTTGCATGGCGGTGTTGATTCCGGCGCGGGCGCCGATCTTGCGCGCGGTGCTGATCGTTGCGAGTGTGGTCGCGGCGGACATGGCGGGGCGACGGTATGACAGACTCAACATGTTGGCGTTGGTGGCGGCGGTGTTGTTGCTCTTTCGGCCCATGGATCTGTTCGATCCGGGATTTCAGTTGAGCTTTGGCGTTGTGGCGGGGTTGATTGCGCTTGCGCCTGGGGTGACGGCGCGGTGGATACCGGCGCTGGGCACTGGCGCGGCGCATCATGTGTGGGCGTGGGTTGTTCAAGCGCTGCTTGCGTCGAGTGTTGCGTGGTCGATTGCGACGCCCATCATTGCGTATCACTTTGGGTTGGTATCACCCATGGCGGTGGTGTCGAGTGTGATTGCGATTCCATTGGTCGGCGTGGCGCTTGGATTTGGGTATGTCGGGCTTGGGTTGATGAGCGTGTGGGGTGGGCTTGGCGCACCGGTGCTTGGGGTGGCGAGCGCGGCGAGCGGATGGCTTGTTGGGCTTGTGCTGTGGTTGGATGGATTGCCAGGCGTTGCGGTGCGCGTGCCAACGATTGGGGCGGTTGAGACGATCATTGCGCTGGTCTTGGTTGTTGGATGGTGGCGGGTGGTTTCGCGACCCCTGGTGCAATCGATGGGGATTGATCTTGCCAAGCAGCAGTTGCGCACGACGGGGCTGGTTGCGGCGAGTCTGGGGCTTGCGGCGTGGATTGGCATGGGGTGGTATGGGGCGACGCGTTTGCCAAGGGATGTGGCGTTGCGCATCGACACGTTGGCGGTTGGTGATGGTTCAGCGCATTTGATTCGTGTGGGGGATGATGCGCTGCTGTTTGATTGCGGGTCGAATTGGTATGGGGTGGGTCAGCGGCTCATTCCGGATGCGCTGCGGGCGCTTGGCGCACCGCGTGTGCGGCGGGCGGTGATTTCGCACGCGGACATTGATCACTTTTCGGGGCTGCTCGACGCGGCGGAATCGATTGGCGTGCGCGAGGTGTTGGTGACGCCTCAGTTTGTTGCGTCTTCGTTGCGGGCGGGCACGCCTGAGGCGCTTCTTGTGAATGAGCTGCGCGCGGCGGGTGTTCGGATCGATGTGATCAGCGAGGGCGCGGGGTTGCGCGTTGGGTCGGCGGATATTGCGGTGTTGCATCCGCGGGTGGTCGATGGGTTTGATCGTGACAACGCGGCGGCGATGGTGTTTGACATTGTTGTGCAAACGAATGCAGGTGATCGCCGGGTGATGTTCTTTGGGGATCTGGATGGTGCGGGGCTCGAGGCGTTCTGCAGTCGGTATGCGGCGGGGGGATTTCAGCCTGACGTGATTGAGGCGCCGCACCATGGGAGCGCACGGGCGAGCTCGATTGCGTTTGTGCGTGACTTGGGGCCGCGGGTGGTGATTCAGTCGACGGGTCCGAGCCGGGTGGATGACGAGCGTTGGGATTCGGTTCGAGCGCGGTGCTCTTGGTGGTGCACGGCGGCGGGTGGGGCGATTTCGGCAGAGGTGTTGCGGTCTGGGACGATTCGGGTGTGCCAGGCGGGGCGGACGGAGATTGTTCAGCAGTCGGACGATGATGTCGACGTGGGAAGCGGAAAACCCTAAGCTTGGCGGGTTGCCCGATCGGCCTCGCGTGGTGTCGTGGGGGGCGGGCGTCGAACAATGTGGCCTCGTTCGGGTGAAAGCCCGGTCAGGAGTTTTGCTCGTGCTTCCGAAGCCTCCTCCCCGCGAAAGCTCACTTGGATTTTTGTTTGTGCCGCCCTACCGCGTGCAGGGCTGGTCGATGGCGGGCGAACAGACATGTGTGATGGTGCCGGAGCTGGACCTGTGTTTTGACATTGGTCAGTGTCCACGCGCGGCGCTTGCGGCGAAGCACTTGTGCATCAGCCATGGGCACATGGATCACATTGGCGGTTTGGCGTATTGGTGTTCGCAGCGATATTTCCAGGGGATGGGTCCTGGGTCGATCATTGTGCCGGCGGCGATTGCGAAACCGATTGCGAACATGATCGAGAGCTATCGGGCGCTTGAGGAGCAGATCACGCCGTTTGATCTGATTCCGTTGGAGCCGGAGCAAGAGCACGAGATCAAGAACAACATCTACGTGCGTGCGTTTCCGCTCGAGCACACTGTGGCGACGAGCGGATATGCGGTGGTCGAGAAGCGCAGCAAACTGCGTGAGGAGTACGTGGGCAAGACGCAGGATGAGCTGCGCGCGATCAAGGATTCGGGGAAGGAAATCACGCGGATTTTGGAGGTGCCGCTGGTTGCGTATTTGAGTGACACGGCGCCGTGCGCGGCGTTGGTGCGCAACGATGTGCGCAAGGCGCAGGTGGTGATTGCGGAGTGCACATTCAGCGAACCGGACCATTTGGAGCGGTCGAAGGTGGGTCGGCACTTGCATCTGGATCACATCATTGAGTGGCTTGGTGTGTTGGAGTGCGAGAAGCTGGTGTTGATTCACGGGTCACGTCGTTCGAACGTGATTGAGGCGCGGAAGCGACTGCGTCAGCTTGTCAAGCCTGAACAAGCGGAAAAAGTGGAATTTTTGATGGATCATCGGACGAACAAGGAACGTTACGAGCGTCAGTTGTATGAGGCGCAGAAGGCGGAAGCGATCCGGACGGGGGGTCGGATGCCGCCGCCGCCTCGTCCTCCGATGCGGCCGCGCGGTCCGCGGGTTTGACAGGGGTTTGATGTGCGGTGTAGCTTTGTTGGGCTCGCGGTGCGCACTGCGGTGGTGGAAGAGACTCGAGCATAGTTGGAAGCGCTATTCCGTGTTGAGAGCGCGTGTGTGCAATGGATAGATCTCGCCGGAGTGCGCCAATGTGTGGTGTGCTCGACCGAGTTGGGGGTGCGGCGTCGATGCCCAATGCCGATGTCCAGGCGTGGTCGGAAGTGCTCAAGTATTTGCGCACGCATCATGCTGATATGACGCGCCAGTGGTTTGATGAGATCGAGCCGCTCGGCATCGAATCGGGTGTGTTTCGTTTGCGGACGACGTCGGAGGTCCACAGGCGTTACCTGGAGCGGCAATGCGCGAATGTGATTTCGTCGGCGTTGCAGACGGTGAGTGGGCGATTGCTTTCCGTGCGGTTCCTGGGTCCTGAGGAGCGGGGCGGCACACAGGCGGCACCGGAGCAGGTGCCAGCGTCGAACGGGGCGGTGGCGTCTCAACCGGTGGTCGCGGAGGGGTTGGTGCTCAACCCGGACTTTGCGTTCGATCACTTTGTGGTGGGGCAGGAGAATCGCCTGGCGTTTGCGGCGGCGAAGGCGGTGTCGGAGGAGCCTGGTCGGCGTTACAACCCGCTATTTGTCCATGGGCAAGTGGGTGTTGGGAAGAGCCATTTGCTGCAGGCGATTTGCCTGACGCTCATGCAGCGGGAGCCAACGCCCACGATGCACTACATCTCGTGCGAGGCGTTTGCCAGCCAGTATGTGAGTGCGGTGGGTGCGGGGCGGATGGACGATTTTCATCGGCGATTCCGGCAGGTGGACGTGTTGGTGATTGATGACATTCACTTCTTGACGAAGCGTGATCGCTCGCAGGAGGAGTTCTTTCACACGTTTAACGCGTTGCACATGGCGGGGCGACAGATCGTGATGAGTTCGGACGCGCCGCCGCAGGACATTCCGGATTTGGAAGCACGGCTTGTGAGCCGGTTCCAGTCGGGGCTTGTGGTATCGATCAATGCGCCGCTGTATGAGACGCGGATCGAGATCGTGAAGCAGAAGGCGCGGATGCTGGGGCTTGATGTTCCGAATGATGTTGCGGAGTTCATTGCGTCGACGATTTCGTCGAATGTGCGGGAGCTGCAGGGCGCCTTGTACAAGCTGCAGATGTATCACTCGGCAACGCAGCAGCCTGTCAGTTTGAGCTTGGCGCGTGAGGCGTTGTCGGATGCATTGATTGAGATCAAGCCCGAGGTGACGATCATGCGGATCATTGACGCGGTGGTCGACCACTATGGGGTGAAGCTGGTTGATTTGCAGTCGAAGCGGCGTCAGAAATCGATCGCGCACCCGCGGCAGGTGTGCATGTACCTGGTGCGGCGGCACACGCGGCACTCGCTGGAAGAGATTGGCGGGTACTTCGGCGGGCGGGATCACACGACCGTGATGCATGCGGTCCGCACAATTGAGACGAAGCGGTCGAGTGACTCGGAGCTTGATCGGGTGCTGGAGGCACTCGAGCGCCGGTGTGGCACGCTCCAAAGCTGAGACAGATTGTTCGCAACGCAAGTCGGAGGGGCGGACTTGGTGAGTCGGCCTGGCGTCACTTTGCGTCGGTGGATGTCAATCTGTCCACGACATGGTGTTGTCGCGGGCTGGCGCTTGCGCTGTGGGGAAGCTGTTTGCATGCGCCGGTGAAGGGGATGGCGGTGGGTGGCCATGGGTCGTTGGCACCGGCGCGTGTGACAAGTGGTGTCGTAGCGAGCATCAGGGATGTCCGGCAATTGACAGGTTTTCAATTGCTGGCGCATCGCAAGAACTGCCGAGCTACTCGCCAAATTTGGCGGGGTACGGGCGGGTACTTCCACATCGCGCCAAGCGCTCAAAGAGAGAGAGGGGAGATCTATTTTTCTCTTTCATGGGGAGCAGAAGCAGGCTCATCCTCGGACTCTGGAGCCGCAAACCGCGCGGGTCTGAGCGGTATGATGGGCAAGTGTGGTGACTGTGCAGTCACCGACGTTGTGAGCCTTCCAGCGGAGCGATCGCCATGCCTGACCCACTGGCCAGCACCCCCTCGCAGGTCCCCGTTGACGCCCAGCAGGCGATTGCGGAGGTGCGTGACGCGTTTGATCGCCTGCGGACGGAGATTGCCCGGGTGATTGTGGGGCAGGATGAGGTGGTGGAAGAGCTGTTGATGTGCTTGTTCTGCCGGGGTCATGCTTTGGTGGTGGGTGTGCCTGGGTTGGCGAAGACACTGCTCATTTCGACGATTGCGAAGAGCTTGTCGTTGGGGTTTAGCCGGATTCAGTTCACGCCTGACCTGATGCCATCTGACATCACGGGGACGGAGGTGATCGAGGAGGACAAGACGACGGGCACACGTGAGCTGCGGTTTGTGAAGGGGCCGGTGTTTGCGAATGTGATTCTGGCGGACGAGATCAACCGGACGCCGCCCAAGACGCAAGCGGCGTTGCTCGAGGCGATGCAGGAGCACCAGGTGACGGTGGCGGGTGTGCAGCACCGCTTGCCCGAGCCATTCTTTGTGCTGGCGACGCAGAATCCGATCGAGCAGGAGGGGACGTATCCCTTGCCTGAGGCGCAGCTGGATCGGTTCATGTTCAACATCACGATCAGCTATCCGGGTGAGGATGAAGAGGTCGAGATCATTCGTCGGACGACGTCGGCGGACATGGCGACGACGAAGCCGGTGCTTGATGCAGCGGTGGTGGAGCGCGTGCAGCATTTGGTGCGGGAGGCGCCGGTGGCGGATCATGTGATTCGGTATGCGCTGCGATTGGTGCGGGCGACGCGGATTCGCGAGCACACGGAGGCGGCACCGAAGCCGAAGATCGTGCGGGATTACTTGTCGTGGGGGGCCGGGCCGCGCGCGAGCCAGTATTTGGTGTTGGCGGCGAAGGCGAAGGCGGTGCTGGAGGGGTCAATGCATGTGACCCCTGAGCACGTGAAGGCGGTGGCGTTGCCCGTGCTTCGGCATCGTGTGATTGCGAACTTCAATGCAGAGGCAGACGGCGTGACGACGGACGACGTGATTGCGGAGTTGCTCAACATCACGAGCGTGGATGGTTCGAGCGCGTCGGACAAGCGGCAGCTTGATGCAGTGATGCAGTAAGGCCGGGCGGATGGCGAGTGAGGCATCCATGCCGGCGCGCGGTGGCGAGGCGACCCATGCGGACGCCACGCTGTACTTGCATCCGCAGACATTGGCGCGGCTTGGGACGTTGGAGTTGCGGGCGAAGATGATCGTGGAGGGGGTGATGAGCGGGATGCACCGCTCGCCCTATCACGGGTTTTCGATCGAGTTTGCGCAGCACCGGGCGTATGCGCCGGGGGATGACTTGCGGCACCTGGACTGGAAGGTGTATGGGCGGTCGGACAAGCTGTACTTGAAGCAGTATGAGCAGGAGACGAATCTTGACTTGATGCTGCTCGTGGATGCGTCGGGTTCGATGGCGTTTGGCACGCGGAGTTTTGCGTCGGCGGCGGGCACGGGTGTGACGACGAGTCCGGATGGTCGCGTGCAGTGGTCGAAGTTTGATCACGCGACGGCGACGGCGGCAGCGATGTCGTACATGGCGCTGCGGCAGGGCGATCGTGTCGGGCTCAATGTGTTTGCGGACAAGTTGGTGGTGGGGGCGGAGCGGTCTGGCGCGCAGGGGCAGTGGCGGCGGATCATTGATGCGCTGTCGACGCATCCGGTGAATCAGCCGACGGATTTCTTGCGCGCGATTGATCAAGCGATGGCGAAGCTGACGAATCGGGCGCTGTTTGCGATCATCAGTGATTTTTACACGGATCCGGCGGCCATTCGGACGGCGCTTGCGCGGCTGCGGCATCGGCGGCATGACGCGATGTTGTTTCAGGTGGTTGATGAAGCGGAGATGACATTCGGGCTTGACGAGGTGGCGCCGTTCGAGGGATTTGAGGGCGAGGGTCGGTTGCGGATTGATCCGCGATCGATTCGGCAGGCGTATATCGAAGCGTTCACGCATCACCGTGAGGAGATCGAGAAGACGGCGCGGGGATTTGGTTTTGACTACCAGTTGGTGCGGACGCATGACTGGCTTGGGCCGCCCTTGGCGAGCTTTATCGCGAGTCGCAATGCAGTGTTGAAGCGGAGGAAGCGCAGATGAGTGTGCTTCATCCAGGCTTGTTGGCGGCGGGCATTGCGGCGGTTGCGATTCCGATTGTGATTCATTTGTTGCTTCGGCGTCGGCGCAAGCCCATTAAGTGGGCGGCGATGCGGTTCTTGTTGGAGGCGTACCAGAAGCAACGGCGGAAGTTGAAGTTGCAGCAGTGGCTGTTGCTGATTGCGCGATGTTTGCTTGTTGTGCTCGTGGGTATCGCGCTTGCACGGCCCTTGGTGCAGTCCGGCGTGCTTGCGGGGGGGAGCGCTGGGCGCACGGTGTATTTGGTGATTGACAATTCGATCGCGTCCGGTGTGCGGGCCGCGGCCGGCGGCACGGCCCTTGATCGGCACAAGCAAGCAGCGTCGGAGGTGCTTTCAGGGTTGGGGCCTGGGGATCGTGTGGCGCTTGTGACATTGGCTGGACCCGCGGCGGGTGTTGTGTTGCCGGCGAGCGCGGATCCGGCGGCGGTGCGACGGATTGTGGAAGGGTTGGAGCCTTTGGACAGTGGCGCGGACTTGCGGCGCGCGTTTGAGTTGGTTGGGAGTGATGCGCGGAGTTCCGCGGATGCGGGGAAGTCGGCGTCGGTTGTGGTATTGAGCGACTTTCTCGAGGGCGCGGTGGATCTGAGTGCGCCGTTGCCCGCGGCGCTTGCGGGCTTGGATGATGTGCGAGTGATTGCATCTTCTCCGGTGGCGTCGGCGCCCGAGAACATGCAGATTGTGTCTGTGGAGCCGATTTGGGATGACCCTGGCGACCTGCGGCCTGGGCAAGTGAGTGTGCGTGTGCGCCGGGTTGGGGCGGCGGTGAGTGAGGCGGTGTCGCGGCGCGTGCGGGTGTTCGGACATGCGGAGCGGGGGCTTGGCGTTGGCGGCGCCCATCAGAAGCCGCTGGCGGATGGCGTGGTGCGGCTGGCGCGTGGGGCGCAGGAGGCGTTGGCGCCATTGGTGCTGGATCGGGAGCAGCTTGATCCGGGGCAAGCGAGCGGGCAGCTTGTGTTGACGGCGGAGCTGGAGGGAGATGACCTTCCGGCGGATGACGAGCGTCGGGTGGTCGTGCCGCTGCGCGATTCATTGCGGGTTGGTCTTGTGGCGCAACGTCGGTTTGGCGCCCAGCGGATGACGGACTTTCGAGCATCTGATTGGATTCGGATTGCGTTGACACCACTGTTAAGTGTGCCGATCGAGGTTGTGGATTTGAATCCCGCGGTGCTTGATGCGCCGCAGTTGGCGCAGGTGGATGTGCTGATCGTGGCGGAGCCCCATTTAGTGCAGGATGCGGGTTGGGGGCAGATGCGCCGGTTGGTAGATCGGGGCGGTCTGGTGTTGGTGTGTCCGCCCACGGATGCGAACATCCATTTGTGGACAGATTCGTTTGAGCGTGCGTTTGACTTGCCGGTGCGACTTGCGCGGGAGGCGACGACGTTTGCGGCGCCAGTGCGTGTCGTTCCGGCGGAGACAACGAGCGGCGTGTTGCGGCTCATCAAGGGTGAGTTGCCCGAGTTGGTGCGTCCTGTCACGGTTTCGAAAGCGTTGCCTCTTGAGAGCGAAGAGGGCGTGTTTGAGACGCTTTTTGCGATGGAACAAGGCCAGCCATGGATGATTTCGATGCGCGCGGGGCATATTGAGGAGCAGCAGGCCAGTGGTGGCGGCGGGTTGGTGTTGTATTTGGCGTCATCACCCGATCCTGCGTGGACGAATTTGCCGCTCATGCCGTTGATGGTGCCCTTGTTGCAGGAGACGTTGCGTCAGGGGATTGCCGAGAGTGGATCGCGTGCGACGACGGTGGTTGCGGGCGAGGCGTTTGTGCCGGCATTGGGTGTGCGCGAGTTGGTGCTGGAGCGTGAAGGGGAACCGATCCATGCGTCCGCATCTGTTGGCGGTGGGATGACGCTCCGACGTGCGGGTGTGTGGCGTGGTGTTGATGAGCAGGGGTTGCGCGGGGTGGAGATTGCGTCGAATCCTGATGCGGATGGGGCGCGCACGGGAGTGGTGGATGCGGGTGCGCTGCGTGCTTGGTTGGCAGGTGCGAGCGGTGTTGGGGCGGATCCGGTGACGAGCGTGCAGTGGCTCGATGGAGAGGGGTCGAGCGAGGGGATTGGGCAACGCGCGACGCGATCGCCCTTTGACTTGCCGCTGTTGCTTGGCGTGTTGGCGCTTGTGTTGGTGGAGATGGTTTTGGCGCGGTGGGCGAGTCATGCGGGGCCATGGCGGATGGGGCGCGGGGTGCGAGACGCGTCTGAGAGGCAGGCGGCATGAGCGAATTGCTGACGCGTCTGCTTGATTTGGAGAGTCTGCGCCTGGGGCAGGAGGGCGTGGTGTTCGGGCTTGCGCGGCCGCTGCCCGCGTGGGCGTGGGTGCTCATTGTGGCGGGCGCTTTGGCGTGGAGCGGGTCGACGTATGCGCGGTTGACTGGACAACTGGCGGCACGGATTGGGCTTGTGGTGTTGCGTGCGTTGCTGCTTGTGCTCGTGGTGGTTTTGATCTGCGGTCCTCGGCTTGTGCATCGGCATGAGGAAGTGGACCAGGACTGGGTGGTGACGTTGGTGGATCGTTCGGCGTCACTGACGATTGGTGATGCACCGTCGGATGCTGTTGGCGGTCCGAGGCAATCGCGCGATGCGCAGCTGAGTAGTGCATTGCGCACGACAAAGGCAATGTGGGACACGTTGGCGGCGCAGCGCACGCTGTTGTGGCTTGGTTTTGACCGAGGCGCATTTGACTTGCAGCGAGGCGATGGCGTTGTTGATCCTGTGGAGCTTGGCGAGGCATCGGGCCGGCGGACAGCTCTTGGTGTGGCGCTTGATCAGATGCTTGCGCGTGCTGCTGCGCGTCCGGTGGCGGGTGTTGTGGTGATGTCTGACGGGCGTTCTGCGGATGGTGTGTCGCGTGCGGCGATGCGTCGTTTGGCGGCGGATCGGATTCCAGTTTTTGTGGTGCCACTAGGTTCGGAGAAGCCGGTGTCGGACGTGCAGGTGACGTCGGTGGATGGGCCACGTGTGGCCTACGCGGCCGACTTTGCTCCGGTTGTGGTGGAGATGGAGCGCGTCGGTGCGGGACAAGCGGCGGGCGAGGGCGCGACGGTGCGGTTGATTGACACATTGACCGGGCAGACGCTTGATGAGCAGCGGGTGGTGTTTTCGCCAGCGGGTGATACAGAAGGGGCAAGCCAAGCGACGGCGACATTGACTACGCGGCCCGAGATTGCGGGGGCGCAGCAGTGGAGCGTGGAAGTGATTCCGGACGGGGATGATTTGCTTGCGAGCAACAATGTTGCGGATGTGCGTGTGGAGATTGTTGATCGTCCGATGCGCGTGTTGTTCATTGATGGGTATCCGCGTTGGGAGCAGCGGTACTTGCGGAATTTGTTGTTGCGCGAGCGTTCAGTGAATGCGTCAACATTGATTCTGGCGACCGATCGCAGGTATTTGCAGGAGGGTGATACGGAGCTTGAGCGATTGCCTGTGTCGCCTGAAGAGTGGGCGGCGTATGACGCGATTGTGTTGGGCGATGTATCTCCGGAGGTGTTTACGGTCGAGCAGCTCGAACAGTTGCGCGAGCATGTGGCGACGCGCGGGGCGGGGCTGCTTTGGTCGGCGGGGCCCGGCTCGACGCCAAGGCTGTGGTTTGACACGCCTTTGGCGGATTTGTTGCCCTTCCCATCGGCGGCGTGTGACGGCACGCCTGTGGTTGGTTCGGTGGTGATGACGCCATCACCCGAGGCGGAGCGTTTGGGTGTGCTTCGGCTTGGGGAAGTTGACGGCGAAGCGTGGCCAACTGTGCTGCAGGATCCGAGCGTTGGCTGGTCGTTGTTGCGGTATGCACAGGCGATTGATGGGGCGCAGTTGAAGCCGACGGCGCAGGTGCTTGCGTATGGCACATCGATCGCGGATGGGCGCACGACGCCCATGGTGTTGTCGATGCGTTTTGGCGCGGGGCGCAGCTTGTATGTGGCGACAGACGAGATTTGGCGTTGGCGATACGGGCGCGGCGAGTTGCTCTTCGAGCGGTTCTGGCTGCAATTGTTGCGGATGTTGGGGCGGGATCGACTCGCGCGGAGCGGTGCGGCGGTGGTGATGACGGCTTCGCCCAAGCGTGTGGTGGTCGAGCAGCCAGTGCGCGTGAGCCTGGAGTTGTTGGATCAGTACTTGGTTGACTTGGAGTTGGCGTCGATCACGGTGCAGGCGCAGCGGTCGCGCGAGCCTGGCGAGGCGGAGGCGCCTGCGATTGAGTTGACGCTCGAGCGCGTGGGGGCTGCGGTTGCGACGGCGCGCGGGGCGGCGCCCGAATCGGCGAGCTATGTGGCGACCTGGATTCCGGCGGAACCTGGGCGGTGGACGATTCGCCCGGACGAGGCGGATCTGGTTGGTGTGGAGGCGTCGGCGGAGGTGCAGGTGGTGCTGCCTGATGATGAGTTGCGGCATCCGGAGGCGGACCACGCGGCGTTGGCGGACTTGGCGGCCAGAACCGGGGGGCAGGTGGTGTTGCCAGGCGATTTGGGGCGTTTGGCGGAGTTGTTGCCTAATCGGGAGCGGCGGCGGGTGCTGGAGCAGTCGGAATCATTGTGGGACACGCCCCTGGCGATGTTGCTGTTGTTTGGTCTTTTGACGGTGGAGTGGGTGGGGCGAAGGGCGATTCGGCTGGCCTGAGGGGCCGAGGTTTTGAGGGGGATAGTGGCGATTGCGGATTCGGCGCTACCGTATTGGTGGTTGGGCAGCCGAGAAGTGAGTGAGGATGGCGATCGACAGGGAGGCTTCATTTGTCCATTGAGCACGAGCATCCCGGTGAACCAGGGTCCGTGGCGGCGGTACCGCCCGAGATGGACGGCGGCGCTTGCGAGAACCATGGAGTTGTTGGTGCGCGCTTGCAGCGGTTGCGTGGCAAGCTTGTGCGTCGGCGCGTGTTTCAGGAAATGGCGTTGTTGGTGGCGGGTGTTGTCGCGGTGCTGCTTGGTGCTGGAGCGATTGACTTTGCTTTGCGCTTTCCGGCGTTGATTCGGGAAGTGTTTTGGCTTGCGGGGCTTGGTGTCATTCTTTGGTTTGTGATGCGGCGCGTCGTGCCAGCGCTGCGGTTTCGGCCAAGCCTGACGAGTCTTGCGTTGCGTGTGGAGGCCGGCGCGCCCGAGGTCAAGGGACGGTTGGCGAGTGCAGTTGAGTTTGAGGGCGCATCGGCGGATGCGGCGGATGAGGGGCGCGCGTTGGAGCGGGCATTGTCGCAGCAGGTTGTGCGGCACGCGGCGGCGGACTTTGAAGATATCGCGATTGGACGATTGCTGCGCAGGAATGTCACAGCGCGGCGCGGCTTCGAGTTGGCGCTCGCTGTCGGTGCGTTGGCGATTGTGATTGGCTTGGCTCCGGCGATGGCTGGGATTGGCGCTCAGCGGTTGTTGGCGCCCTGGGCGGGTGCTGAGTGGCCCAAGCGCACCGAGGTGATGGATTTGGTGCAGGAGAGCGTGCATCCGCGTGGGGAGGCGATCGCGATGCGCGCGTTGTTGACGCGCTCAGAGCGTGGCGCGGAGCGGACGGAGGTATCGATTCAGTACCGCTCGGTTGTGGATGGGCGTGCGGGTGCGATGCGGCGTGAGATTCTGGCGCTGCAGCAAGGCGATCTGGCGCGGGGCGAGCGTGCGCAGGAGGTAGCGGCGGGACGGTTGTTTGAGCGCCTTATCGAGCCTGAGGGGGAGGCGATTGAGTATCGGTTTTTGACGGCGGACGATGCGACGGCGTGGCGGACGGTTCGATTTGTGGATGCGCCGGTGGTCCGATCGGCACGGGCGACGTTGACGCCACCGGCGTATGCGCGTGTGTTGTTGGATGGCACAGGGGGTGAAGCGATCGACTTGGGTCCTGGCGCCGATGAGCGAGCGATTGCGCCTGCGGCGCTGCAGGGCGCCACGGTGTCGATGACGATTGAACTGAACAAGCCTGCGGCGTTGCCAACGCTGCTCGAACAGTTGAGCAGTGCTGATCCCGAGGCGACGTTAGAGCAGTTGGATGACGGGTTGCGTTACCGCGCATCGTTCACATTGGGTGCGGATGTTCGGCTGCGCGTCGAGGCGGTGGACGAATATGAGATTCGATCGCCTGAGCCCGCGGTGTACTTGTTTGGGGCGACGGAGGACAAGCCGCCCGCGGCGACGATTGTCGAGCCAACGAGCGACATTGACGTGTTGGCGAGTGCGGTGGTCGAACTTGGAGCAGAGGCGCGCGATGACGTGGCGCTTGATTCGCTTTCACTCGAGCGGCAGGTGTTTGTGCCTGCGGGTGATGAGCCATCGGGGCCGGGCGGGGCGCTCGAAGCGCATGGCGAGGCGATGGAAGTTGCGCGGGTGACGTCCGGTGCGCAACGGACGGAGCAGTTGCGTTATGCGCTTGATCTTGGGCAGCTTTCCTTGGCGCCGGGCGATGAAGTGCGTGTCACGGCGTTCGCCAGTGACATCTTGATGGCGTGGTCGGAGACGCCCGCGGTTGCTTCGTCGGTGCGGACGTTGCGGATCATCTCGGAGCAGGATCTGGTTGATTCGATCCGTGGGGAGCTTGCGGAGCTTCGTCAGGCGGCGATTCGCGTGGATGGGCAGCAGCGGGAG
Source organism: Phycisphaerales bacterium (assembly GCA_020427635.1). GTDB lineage: Bacteria > Planctomycetota > Phycisphaerae > Phycisphaerales > UBA1924 > JAGQOH01. Next base: position 21,662 of record JAGQOH010000024.1, on the reverse strand, counting down.
TTGCAGAGCAAACGCGAGGAAGGTTCGCTGTTGCATGAGCTTCGGCGTGGGCAGGGGCAGGTGTCCGAGCGGTTGGTGCGACAGCGGGAGAATCTGTCCGCGATTCGGGAGCGGGTGACACAGAACAGGCTGCAAGATCCGACGCTGGATGAGCTGCTCTCGGCGGTTGGGCAGGCGGTGGAGGATGCGTCGAGTGCGTCAGCGCGTGCGGAGCGTCAATTGGAGAGCGCGCAAGAGGCGGCGACGACGAGCGGGCGCGAGCCGGAGGTGGCGACGGCGGAGGAGTCGGAGGCGATTGGAGCGGAGCAGCGTCAGGTGCGTGAGGCCTTGGCGCGCGTTGCGGAGATGTTGGACCGTGGTGAAGACGCGTGGGTGATTCAGAACACACTCAATCGGTTGTTGCGGGAGCAGCAGGGGCTGCGTGATGCAACAGCGCAGGCGGGGGCAGCGACAGCGGGGCAGCGGCCCGAGGACATGACGCCTGATGAGCGGCGCGAGATGGAGCGGTTGGCGGAAGCGCAGCGGCAGTTGGCGGACCAGACCGATCAAGCGGTGCAGGAGATGCGTGAGCGGGCGGAGGCGATGCGGCAGAGCGATCCATCGACTTCTGCGGGGTTGCAACAGGCGGCGGCTTCAGCGCAGGAGCAGCGGGTGGCCCAGACGATGCGCGAGGCGGCGGAGTCAACAGAGCAGAATCAGACGGCAAGTGCAGGGCAATCGCAGGACCAGGCGATCGAGGCCTTCGAGGAGATGTTGGAGCAGTTGGAGCAGGGTGAGCGCAAGCGGGAACAGGCGCTGCGGCGTGTGTTGTCGAGTGTGATCGAGTCGATCGAGCAGTTGGTTGCGCAGCAGACGGAAGAACTGGCGCAGTTGGATGCGGCGGGTGAGGACCAGGCGCTGTTGTTGGGGCTTGATCGTGGGATGATTCGATTGAACCAGAACACGCTTGGTGTTGTGGACGTTTTGCGTGCGGAGGGGCAGGAACTGGCGTCGGTGCTCAATGTGGTGAGCCGAGCGGGCGATGCGCAGGCGGCGGCGATTCGATCGTTGCGGGCGGTGGCGATTGATGTTGGTGTGGTGACGGGGCATGAGCAGCAATCGCTGGAGCTCTTGCGTGATGCACTGGCGCGGGCAAAGGCGCTCGAGGAAAAACTCGAGCAGCAAGAGCAGGACCGCAAGGAGCGCGAACTGAAGGCGGCGTATACCGGGCTGTTGCGGCAGGTTACGCGGCTGATCGAAGTGACATCAGAGTTTGCGCTTGCGGAGCAATTGACGCGGCGTGATCGTGCGCAGCTGCGGGAGTTGGCTGGCGAGCATGACGCGATGGTGGAACGGCTTGATGCGCTTGCGGAGGAGATCGAAGAGATCAAGCAGGCGGCGGTATTTGCGCACGCGCACGAGCGAGCGCGTGTGTTGGCGGAGCAAGGCGGCGGGCAATTGCGCGAGGCGGATGCGCAAGAGGCGTTGCGCAGCGAGCGAGCGTTGGCGCAGGTGCTTCGGAATCTTGTGGAGTCATTGAGCGATCCGACGCCGGAGGATGAGCCGTTCAGCGATGGGCAGGCCGGCGGTGGCGGCAGTGGCGGCGGGCAGGGTGGACCTGAGGAGTTATTGCCGCCGCCCAAAGAACTGCGGTTGTTGCGGTTCATGCAGATTGATCTCGCGGCGCGGACGGTGGAGGCGGATGGGTTGCGTGGCGAAGAGCGTGCGGCGGCGGTGCGCGCGGTTGCGGAGGAGCAAGGCGCGTTGTCAACGCTTGGGCGCGGTGTGGTCGAGCGGTTGCAGAGTGGTGGCGGAGGCGCACCGGTGATGCCGGACCTCAAGCCTGGCGAGGGTGAGGTTGATGACTCGGGGCCACTGCCGCCTGAAGAAGGGGATGCGGATGCGGCGTCGCTGGAAGCGGGGGAGGCGCAGGGATGATGAGTTCGCTTGCGATTTTCTTAAGTGTAGTGCTTGGCGCGGCGCAATCGCGGGCCACGGTGGCGGTGCAGGACGCGGTGCAGACAGGCGCGCAACCAGAGGAGGCAAGTGAGCCCACGCTCGATGACTTGGATGCACTGCTTGGCATCAAGCCTGCGGAGGGGGAGGACGGGGCAGCGGAGCCGGATGAAGCGGCGCGAGAGCGGATCGAGAAGACGGAACTCGAGCGCGCACTGACGGGGCAGGAAGTTCGTGATCAGCTTGTGCAGGCGATTCAGCAGATGCAGGAGACTGCGGATCGATTGGCGGCGTTGCAGGACACGGGAGCCGCGACGCAGCGTCTGCAGCAGGAGGTGATCATGAAGCTCGAGCAGTTGATCAAAGAAGTTGAGGATCAGAGCAAGAGCAGCAGCAGTTCGAGTCAGCAGCAGCAACAGCAAGGCCAGCAGAACCAGCAATCGCAAAGCCAGCAGCAGCAGAGCGATCAGGCGCAGGGGACGGAATCGCAGCAGGCACAGGGTTCTGAGCGGATGCCGCCGCCGCGCGAGCGCGAGCAGCTGCGCTCGATATTGGATGCGAGCAGTGCGGCGTGGGGAAACCTGCCTGCGCACTATCGGGATGGGTTGCAGCAGGCGCGGGATCAGTATGTGTCGGAGCTGTATCAGCGCCTGACGGAGGCGTATTACAGGAAGCTTGCGGAGGAGGGCTCGTCGAAGCCATGACGCAGCGAGTTGCAACGCTTTTGTGTTTGGTCGGCGCGATGATGGCGGGGTCTGCAGTTGCGCAGGATGAGGGCGCTGCGGATGCACCGGCGGGTGTTGAGGCACCGGGCGAGGCGATGCCGGTAGGCGAGGGCGGTGTGCCGCACGCAACGGCGGAGAACACGGTGTTGCCGGATGAGATGACGCCGGCGTTGAACGAGTCGATTGCGGATGGGTTGCGCGCGCTGGCGGACTCGCAGCGCGACGATGGTGCGTTTGGCGGGCAGCGCTTCGGGTCGAATGCGGGGATCACGGCGCTTGCGTGTCTCGCGTTTATGGCGGATGGAAACATTCCCGGGCGCGGGGAGTATGCGCGGAACGTGGAGCGTGGGCTCGAATTCATTCTGAGCGTGACGAACGAGACGGGGTTGATCGCGGCGGACACCTCGCATGGGCCAATGTATGGGCACGGGTTTGCGACGCTGTTCCTGGGCGAGGTGTACGGGATGACTGCGGGCGGCGGCGACACGGCGCAGTCACGGCGCGTGCACGATGCATTGGTGCGTGCCTGTCGTTTGATCGTGCAGACGCAGAACGATGAGGGTGGATGGCGGTACAACCCGGTGCCGCATGACGCGGACATTTCGGTAACGATTTGCCAGATCATGGCGCTGCGGAGTGCGCGGAACGCGGGCATTGAGGTGCCCAAGGAGACGATTGATCGCGCAGTGCAGTATGTGCGCGACTCTCAGAATCCGGATGGTGGTTTTCGGTATCAGTTGAATCGTGGGCCGAGCGCGTGGCCTCGATCGGCGGCGGGCGTTGCGAGCTTGTATTACGCGGGGGTCTATGAGGACGAGGCGTTGGACCTGGGCCTTGCGTACCTGATTCGCCAGGCGTTGCCTGGGCAGGCGCCGGCGGCGCAGACGCACTACTACTACGGGCACTACTACGCGGTGCAGGCGATGTATTTGGCGGGTGGGCAATGGTGGGCGGCGTGGTGGCCCGCGGTGCGGGAAGAGCTTATCAGTCGTCAGCGTGATGATGGGACCTGGGACGATCCTGCGAATGGTTCGGCCTATGGGACCGCGAGTGCGCTGATCATTTTGCAAATGCCCAAGCGGTACCTTCCGATCTTCCAGAAGTGAGCCGACGTATCGATAGTGAGAGCATGCGTGATCTGCGAAGGACAATCCGGCGACATGTGGGGCCGCTCTTTGCAGCGTGGGCGCTGCTGTCGGTGGTTGGTGCGCGGTCGATGGCTCAGGATTCGTCTGGTGCTGAAGCGATCTTGATTGATGATGAATTGCGTGGGCGTTCGGTGCGGCTTGCGGGGATTGACGGCGCGAGCATCCTGATCGTTGATGAATCAGGTCGGATGATGCGGGCGAATGCAGATTCGGCGCTTGCACTGATTGCATTGCAGGGGCCTGTCGACATCACCCAGGGGATTGGGGCGACATTGCCGCCGGCGTATGAGCCACCCGAGCTTGCGGACCAGTTGGCGCGTGCGGCGGCAAGCGCGGAGGCAGGATTCATTGAGACGGCGACGGGCGAGCGTTTGCCCGGGCAGCTTGCGGCGACGGGGGGCGGCGCAGATGTCTTGTCGTGGGAGCATCCGAGCTTTGGGCGGATCGATTTGGCGCTGGATCAGGTGATGCGTGTGGTGATGCCTGGTATGCGCGCGGCGGCGAGCATGGCGCTGACGGGCGAGCCTGAGCACGACGAACTGGTGTTGGCCAATGGTGATGTGCTAACGGGTTTTCTGGTGACGCTCGGGCCGCGGACGTCGATCGAGACGGATGCGGGCGTTGTGGAGATTGATGCGGAGCGTGTGGCGGCGACGGTGCTTTCGAATCCTGTGCAGCCTCGGCTTGGCTTGGTGGTGTGGCTTGATGACGGGACGGTGACGAGCGCATCACAGATTGATGCGGTGCGTGATGGGGATGTTCGGATCACGCGTGAGGGCGGGGTGTCGGCGGAGTACCGACCGCTGTCATTGCGGGCGATTGCCTTTGAGGCGTCGCGGCTTGTGCCGTTGTCGACGCTCGAGCCAGTTGAGCAGGTGACGCTTGGTGAGCGTCCCACGACGACGCCTGTGCGCATCAGGCCTCATCCGGACGATTTCTTGTTGGGCGATGTGGCGTTGTTGGGTGCGGAGGATGTGGAGTTGCCCAGTCCGATGCGGGTGGTGTATGCATTGCCGGCGGATGCCAAGCGGTTTGCAGGCACGGCGGCACTGGACCCGAACAGCGCACCGTGGGGCGATTGCGAGTTTGTCGTGGCGGTGGATGGGCAGGAGCTGCTGCGCCGTCGATTGCACGAGGCGGATGCGTTTGCGAGTTTCAATATTGATGTGGCGGGCGGTCGGCGGCTCGAAGTGCGTGTGGAGCCCGGTGCGTTTGGGCCGATCCGAGATCGCGTATTTATTCGGCGCGGCTTGCTGCTGGTTGACTAGTGACTAGAAGCGCAGCGCGATGAGCTCTATGCGGAAGTGGAGATTGGTGTCTGGTGGCACGACGTCTGCGTAGCCATGGCGGCCGTAGTGTGCGACGGGGGGCATGATGACCTCGCGGATGCCGCCGACGCGCATGCCACGCACGGCTTGGTCCATGCCCGGGATGACAGTGCCATCACCAATGCGGAAACGGTGGGACTTTCCCTTGGCGCGGGTGTCGATGATGACTTTGCCATCGGGGAGTGCGACGGTGTAGTGGACTTCGACTTCGTTGTCTTGGCGGGCGGGGACGCCATCGCCTCGTTTGATGTCGGTTGTTTGGCCGGCGGCTTCGTCGATGTCGACGTTGACGGCGCGATCGATGCAGCCTGGCATTGCACCCAGGCAGGCGGAGAGCAGCACAATGGCCAATGAGCGTTGCACAGCATCACTAGCATCGGTTGTGCAGTGCGGGGTGGCGCGGGGTGGTATCCCGATGGGGATGTTTTGAGCTGGTTGAGCGGAGGTTGCGGGTTGTGCGGACGATTAGCCGCGCGAGGACCAGATGAGGATGTCGCAGCGTGCATCGGGATCGTGGAGGCGGGCGGCTCTGCGCCAGGCGCCCATGCCGACGTCGTCATGTGGAGCGGCGATGGGAAGGGCACCTGCTTTGAGGGCATCGCGGTAGCGCCGATCGACCCAGTCGACTTCAACGACGGTGAGCGCATCGTCGTCCAGGTCGATGCTGGACTTGGGGCGGAGTGCGGATTCGATGCGCGGGCTCAGCGCGGGCGGCGTCATCGGCTTGCTTCCGCGGGCGCAGCGAAGTGTCGGCGCAGCGCGTCAAGGGCGGCCTGTGTGACTGTTTCGGCGGGTTGGCGCGCATCGATGATGGCGTAGCGGTTCGGCCAGGTACGAGCTTGTTCGAGAAAGCCTTGGCGCACGCGTTCGTGGAAGGCAGCGCCTTTGAGTTCCATGCGGTCGAGCAGCGGATTGAGTCGCGTGGCGGCGGTGGCTTGATCGACGTCGAAGACGACGGTGAGATCGGCGGGGAAGCGATCGCCACAGGCGGCTTGCGCGACGCGGACGACTTCTTCCCAGTCGATGCCGCCAGCGGTGCCCTGATAGGCGAGTGTTGACGAGACGTAGCGATCGGCGAGGACGAATTCGCCTCGGCGCAGGGCGGGTTCGATGCGTTCGGAGACGAGCTGGGCGCGGCTGGCCATGTAGAGCATAAGTTCGCATCGGACGGACATTTCGGGCAGTGATGCGTCGAGCAAGATCTGGCGGATACGTTCACTGACGACGGTGCCGCCCGGTTCGCGCACATCGCAGACGATGACGCCTGCGCGGCGCGCAGCGTTCATGACTTCGCGCAGTTGCGTGCTCTTGCCGGAGCCATCGGGACCATCGAAGACGACGAAACGTCCGGCGAGCGCGCGCATCCAGGATTGGTCGGCCGGTTGTGATGACACAGCGCCGGATTGTAGCGGTCGAGGTTGGACGTGGGTGGTGCTCACAGTGTTGCGCGGCGGCGCCAAGTGGGGCCTGTGGGCGTGTCGGTGACTTCAACTTCGAGTGCGGCGAGTTCATCGCGCAAGCGGTCGGCTTCGGGCCAGTTTTTCTCGGCTCGCGCGGTGGTGCGCCGGCGCACGAGGTCGTCTATGTACGCGTCGTCGGGTCCGCCGGCGTGCGATGTATCGGTGGGCAGGTCTTCCGGCTCGAGCAATGCGAGCACGGTGTCGAAGTCGCGGATGAGCTGCGCGTCGGCTTGTGTTGGGGCGGTGGTGTCGCGGGTCCAGCTGTTGAGGACGCCCAGCGCCTCGGCGATGTTGAGGTCGTTGTTCATGGCGTCGGCGAACTTGGTGGCGACGGAATCGTTGCGCACGCCGGGCGTTGGCGATTGTTCGGCGGATTGCAGGAAAGTGCGCCAGCGATCGATTTGCTTGCTCGCGTCGATGAGGCCCTGTTCGGTGAAGTTGGAGTTGGAGCGGTAGTGGGTCTTGATGAGTTCCAGGCGCACAGTGGTGGGTGAGAAGCCCTTGGCGAAGAGTTGGCGCGCGGTAAAGAAGTTGCCCTTGCTCTTACTCATCTTCTGGCCTTCGACGCGCAGGAAGCGGCCATGAATCCAGAAGCTTGCGAGTTGATCGGTGTGGTTTGCGCAACGGCTTTGTGCGAGCTCACATTCGTGGTGCGGGAAGATGTTGTCTTCGCCACCGGAGTGGAGATCGATGCGTGGGCCGAGGCGTGCGAGTGCCATGGCGGAGCACTCGATGTGCCAGCCCGGGTAGCCCTCGTGCAGTGGGAATCGATCGAGGATTGCGACGGCCTTTTGATCGTCGGCACAGACGCGGCGCGGATCCCAGCGCATGAGATGGGTGCGGTCGGGCTTCCAGAGGAGGAAATCTGCGGGGCTGCGCTTGGCGCGTTGATTGAAATCGGAAACGCGTTCGCCTGCGCCTGCGCGGAGGGCTTCGACAGTGTTGCCACTCAATGCGCCGTAGTCGGGGAAGGATTGTGTGTCGAAGTAGCAGGCGCCATCTTCGGCGAGGTAGGCATGGTTTTGGTTCAGCAGTTGGAGGATGAGTTGGAGCATGCCTTTGATGCTCTGCGTGGCATGTGGCATGCAGGTTGGGTCGTGCTCGGCGTCGAGGGCGACTTTGAGGCGCAGGCGTTTTGCGTCGTCGATGAATGCGCGGGTGTAGTAGGCGGCGATGTCGTAGGGATCTGTCGGGTCGAGGGGTTTGCCGGTCGCACCGGTTGCACCTTCGGGGAGCCGGCCTGACTTCTTGTCTTCGAGAAGGCGCTTGGTGGCCTCTTCCATTTTGTCGAGCCCAGCGCCGTCGGCGCTGGCGTCATCGGTCATGTGGCCCACGTCGGTGATGTTCATGACGTGTGTAACGTGGTAGCCAAAGACGCCAGTGGGCGTGCCTTGATTGGCGCTGTCGCGGGGCCCGACGCATTCGCAGAGGGGCGATTCGAGCCAGCGTCGGAGGAGGTCGGCGACGAGGAAGCTGCGGAAGTTTCCAATGTGGGCGTAGTCATAGACGGTTGGGCCGCAGGTGTAGAAGGTCACCTTGCGGTCGTGGAGCGGGATGAACGGCATGAGGCTGCCGCCCAGGGTGTTGTGCAACACAAGTGGCATGGGCACAGGGTACTCGGAGCGCGGGGCGTTGTGCCACGCGTCCTACTTGCTGGTTTGGTCGTCGTGGTTGTCTGTATCGGGTTCTTCGGCGCCTTGGTGGTCGACGACGAGCGGCTCGATCTGCAAGCGGTTCACGCGCGTGGGTTCTGCATCAAGAATGGTGAGCGCTGCGCCATCGCGTTCGAGTCGTTCGCCCGTGACGGGGATGTGTCCCAGCGCGGCCATGACGTAGCCCCCGACGGTGTCGTAGTCGTCATGCTCCTGGAGATGGACGCCAATCGTTGCGAGCGATTCATTGAGGTCGCTCATCGACGCCCATGCCTCGACGATTGCACTACGTTGGTCTTCGTCGAGCGTGACCGCAGGTTGTGCCTCTTCTTCGGGCTCGTATTCGTCTTGGATCTCACCAACAACCTGTTCGAGGATGTCTTCGAAGGTGACGAGTCCGGCGGTGCCGCCGTACTCATCGATGACGATGGCGAGATGGACCTTCTTGTGCTGCAGTTCAACAAGCAGCTCATTGACGGACTTGCTTTCGGGGACGAAGAGCGTGTCGCGCAGGAGTGGGCGCAGTTCGAAGTCGTCAGAGGGTGTGCCGACGTATGGGATGAGGTCTTTTGCGTAGAGCATGCCCAGAATGTGGTCGAGGTCGCCTTCGTAGACGGGGATGCGGCTGTGCCCGGCGGTGGTGATGAAGTGTTTGATGAACTCAAGGTCGTTGGTGAGTTCGAAGCCTTCGATGTCGGTGCGGGGCGTCATGATTTCCTCGGCGGTTTTCTCGCCAAGTTCGATGACGCCTTCGATCATGTCGCGTTCGACGGCTTGGAAGCGTCCGCCGCGTTCGCCTTCGGTGACTGCAGAGAGGACATCTTCTTCGAGTTCTTCGTGTTCGGTGACGTTGGCCTCGCCCGCCAGGCGCTTAACGGCGTGGTCAACGACTTGGAGCGGTGCGAGAGGAAGGGTGATGAAATGCACGGTACGAATGAGCAGTGCGGAGCGCACCATGAAGCGTTCGCCGGCATATTGGGCGATGCTGATGGGCAGGAGTTGTGAGAAGAGGAAGATCAGGGCGATGGCGAGCACGATTGCTTTGAAGACGTTCGGCCAGACGATGCTTTGCACGGCGGGCGTTTGGCCCTGCGATGTGTGCATGAGTGGGCCAATGAGTAAGGCGACGCAGATGATCGTGATGGTGTTGGCGGCGAGGCGGACAAGGCCCATGCCGCGCGCGTAGACATCGGCGTTGTCGAGAATTGGTTTCATGACGCGCTCGGCGTTGAGTTGTGCGGCGAGCAGTTCCGCTTTACGGACCGAAAAGTCGCGCAGCGCATGGAACAGCACGGAGAACAGGAACGCCATCGCAAGTGAAAGGGCGAGGATCACCCAGAGCAGGGCCATTGTCAGCGAGACTCCTCATCGTGGGCAGGTCGGTTGCCTGGCGCATAGGCGGGGCGCAGCCCGATGGCCACAAGTACTTCGTCTTCTCGCCTGTGCATTGCCTGAGCGTCGGCGTCGGTGTGATCGTCAAAGCCAAGGCAGTGTAAGACGCCGTGCAGGATGTACAGGAGCAGTTCGTGTGCGATGTCGTGGCCCATGTCGAGTGCTTGTCTGCGGGCTTCATCGGCGCAAACGAGCAGGTCGACATCGAGGGGGGCTCCCTCGGCGGAGGCGCCATGGGCGAGATCGAAGGTGATGACATCGGTGATGGTGGGGTCGCCCAGATGTTGTGCATGGGCTTTGGCCATGGCGGCGTCATCGAGCACTCGGACGCGGACCTCGCCTTGCGTGGCGCCGGCGGCGCGCAGGGCTCTGGGGGCCCAGGCTTCGAGGTGGTTGAGCGTGACCCGAGGCAAGGCGGCGGTGGTATCTTGGACGGTGACGGTGGGTTCCGCGGGAGGCTCGGGTTCGTCGGGGTCTGCGATGCCGCACTCCGGGCGGTCAAGCGTGGATGGTCGCGGCATCGAGTGGGCCATGTGGAGAGTGTAACGTGGGGTGGTGGTCGAGCCGGTCGGGTGGGCGTGGCACGATGCGGAGGCTCAAAAAGAACAAGAGCCGCCATACGGGCGACTCTTGCAGGAGTACTCACAACGAATTCGTGAATCTGTGAGCCCGTGCGAACGCCGCCCGGGGCTCATTTTTCGTGGATATGTCCGGCACTCAGCGCCGGCGACGGAGCGCCGCGAGACCAACCAGCCCGAGGCCCATCGCCGAGGAGGGCGCGGGAATCGGTGCGGCGAGCCAGGTCGCGATGTTGGCGGAGAAGACCGCGTTGTCCTGGTCGAACCAGTAACGATCGTCAACGACATCGGTGTCCATGACGGTGAGGACGTTGGCGCCCCACATCGTGGCGAAGTTTCGATCAAAGAAGGCGGTGCCGCCCTTGACCGTTGCTGCGCCGACGGTGCGGACCGACTCGACCCCCTGTGTGAGGATGGCGTCGGCGCCGACGACGTTCACGATGTCTTGGTTCGACGCGGTGTCGAGGTGGCCGCCGGCGATTTGCATGACCTGGGTGTTCCAGTTCTGCCACCAGTTGCCTTCGACCTTCTCGCCGAAGATCACGACTTTTCGCCCAGTCGCGATGAACGCCTCGAGGTTGGCCATTTCGGTCGCATTGAGCGAACCGGTGCGCCAACGCTGATCGACCAGGAGAGCGTCGTAGCTCATCATTTGGCCGAGGTTGTTGAGGTTTGCGGTCATCGTGACGGAGTCGAATGCTGCATCAACTTCAGCAGTGAAGTACTCGGTGTTGGAAAAGCCGTAGCCTTTCCCCCCGGTCCCACCGCTGTAGGAGACGAGCAGGCTTTGTGCCGCCGCGGTTGGCGCGAGCATGGCGCCAAGCACGAGTACGGATGCTGCTCCGACTCTCTTCATGTTTCACTCTCCTGTGCTACCTCATGCAGGCGACTCGCCTGACAGAGGGACTCCCAAAATCTTCCCGTGCCCACTCCACTGGTCGCGTTGAGCTTTCGCCCAGCGAACCCGACCCCGCACACATCGGGTCGGCGCATATGTCCACCAGTTTCAAGGAGTAAGACTCGGACCTGTGCAAGAGAAACGTACAGCGCAAACCGACCTGTTCAAGGCGCATGCGCATGGAACCAGATGGATTTGGTTTGCCCTGGTGTGATTCGGACCTTGTGTAGGCCTAGGCTGATCGGCGTTGTCCAAGCGGGCCCACGGGGACGGTTGTGGAGATCTGGGCATGTTGGGTTGGCCAGGCAAGAAGACGCGTCGGCGGAAGCTGCTTCGCAGGCCTGTGGAAGCGGAGTGGACGCCTTTTTTGCTCCGCAATGTTGCCCAATTTGCCCAGCTTTACACAGAGCAGCGAAGTCGCTTGTTGGACCATGCGCGGCTGTTCGTGGCGGAGAAGCGGTTCGAGGCGGCGCTTGGTTATCAGATCACGCAGGAGATGCGGGTGACCATTGCGGCGCAGGCGTGCCTGTTGCTGTTGGCGGAGGACCCGATCAGAACCCGGTATTTCCCGCGGATCAGGTCGATCATTGTGTACCCGAACACGTATTCGGCGCCGGTGAAGAGCACGGGGCCGGCGGGGGTGGTGACGGAGGGGCGGAATTGGCGCGCGGGGGAGGCGTGGCACGGCGTCGGGTCGGGCGTGGATGGGTACATCGTTCTGAGCTGGGCGGATGTGCGGCGCGGCGGGGCGAATGCGCATGACGGGCGGAATGTGGTGCTGCACGAGTTTGCGCACGCGCTGGATGGGGAGTTTGGGTCGGTCGAAGGCGCGCCGATGCTCAAGGACAAGGCCGAGTATCGCGCGTGGGCACAAGTGTTTCAGCGGGAGTTTGATGTGTTGCGCGCGGCGGCGGCGCATGGCGAGCCGACGCTGCTCAACAAGTATGGCGCGCAGAGCCCAGCGGAGTTCTTCGCGGTGGCGACGGAGGCGTACTTCGAGCAGCCGAGGCAGATGAAGCAGATGCACCCGGAGCTGTTCGGGCAGCTCAAGCGGTATTACGGGTGGGATCCGGGTGGGGGAGGGTTGGGGTGACGCTTGGCCCGGCGAGCGCGGAGCACGCGCACCGCGATCGCGTAGATGCACAGGGCGAAGCCGCCGACGGTGCCAAGGGTGTAGCTGGCTTGGTGTGCGCCGAGGCAGGTGAGCCATGCGTCGCGCTTGTCAAGGGAGATGCCGACGGGCCAGTCGTACAACTCGGGATTCTCTCGCAGAACCGATGTGGGTACATGCAAGTCTCGGAAGGCGGGGCCCCAGAGCGCTGCACCGACGCCCATGATCACGAGTACGACGATCAGGGGTACGACGAATGACTTCCACGTCAGCTTGGGCAGGCTCCTGCCGAGGCGCGCACAGAGCGCGACGAAGAAGCCGAGGATAAGCCCCATCCACCACGTCGCGACGACGCCCCATGCGAGCGCGACGACGGTTGGCGAGGTGGAGTTCACCAGTGGCGGGTGGGTGACCGTGAAGTACTCGATGCAGATGCGGGCGGTGAACTGGTCGTGGATGACGCCGTAGGCGACTGAGCCGACGATGCAGAGGAGGATGATGGCGGCGAAGGCACGCACTCGGTTCTCCTACCGCGCTCCCGCCCCCACGCTCATCGTCACGGGCACGAAGGTCGGGCGGACTTTGGCCTCGAACTCATCGCGGTACTTGTTGATGATCGTGCGGATGGCCCAGTTGTTGCCGTCAGCGAGGCCGCAGATCGTTGTGCCGGGCATGGCGCCCATGGAGGTTGCGATTTCGAGTGTGAGGTCGAGGTCTTTGGTGCGCCCGTCGCCAGCTTCGATGCGCGAGAGGAGTTGATAGAGCCAGCCCGAGCCTTCGCGGCAGGGTGTGCATTGGCCGCAGGATTCGTGCTTGAAGAAGCGTGCGATGTTTCGTGCGACGGCGACCATGTCGGTGTCTTCGTCGAAGATGGTCGGGCAGGCGGTGCCGAGGCCAAGGACGTTGTACGCGCGGCCAATGTCGAAATCCATGGGCGCATCGAACTGGTCGGCGCTCAGGATGCCGGTGGAGACGCCGCCGGCGATGGCGCCCTTGAACTTCTTGCCATGGCGCATGCCTTGGGAGTAGTCCTTGGATTCGACAAGCGTGCGCAGGGGGATGCCAAGATCGCATTCGAAGACGCCCGGGCGGTTGACGTGACCCGAGACGCCCATGAGCTTGGTGCCGGCACTGGATTGTGTGCCGAAGGATTTGAACCAATCGGCGCCGTGTTCGACGATCGAGGGTAGGTGGGCGAGCGTCTCGACGTTGTTGATGATGGTTGGTTTCGCGAAGAGGCCTTTGATGGCGGGGAAGGGTGGCTTGTTGCGGGGCCAGCCGCGCTTGCCTTCGAGGGATTCCAAGAGTGCGGTTTCTTCGCCGCAGATGTATGCGCCGGCGCCGCGGTGGACATGGCATTCGACGGCGAAGGGTCCGTTGCCAAAGTCGGCGTTTGCGGTGTCTGAGCCTTTGAGCAGTCCCTTTGGACCAAAGACACCATGCTCGTAGGCTTCCTTGATTGCGTTTTCGAGGACCGCGGCCTGGTGGTGGTATTCGCCGCGAATGTAGATGTAGGCGCGATCGAGCTGGCAGGCGTAGCAGCAGATCGCGATGCCTTCGAGCAGGAGATGGGGATCGAAATCCATGAGCAGGCGGTCTTTGAATGTGCCGGGCTCGGATTCGTCAGCGTTGATGGCGAGGTAGCGTTGTTCGTTGCGCGCGATGCGATCTTGTTGTGGGCCTGTTGGCGCCGGGAGGAAGGTCCACTTGAGTCCAGTGGGGAAGCCTGCGCCGCCGCGACCCCGGAGCTGCGCGTCTTTGACGGTGGCGACGATGTCGGCGGGTGGGAGCGAGAGGGCTTTGCGGAGCGCGGTGTAGCCGCCAGTCTTGACGTATTCGTCGTAGGAGATGGTGCGCCGGTCCGCAAAGTCGCCAAATGGCGGCGAGGGGATGCGCTGGGTGAGACAGGGTTTGTCCATCTTGGGCTGCCACATGGCGAAATCCTCCGCGGGAGGTGGATTGTACGGCTTTCGGCAGGGCGGCTAGGGTTGGGGCATGGATACGGACGGTACGAGGCCTGGGGGCGGCGGCGAGGATGCGGTGCTCGAGCAGACGCAGCGGCTTGACCCGTTCGTGTTGAAGCTGGTGTTGGCGTTTGAGATTCCGTCGGTGTTCATCGTTGGCGCGTTGTTGGTGGTGAGTAAGACGCCCTGGCATGTGATGCCGATCGTGCTTGGGGCGATGGCGGTGGCGCCGATCATCGTGACGTCGACGAAGTTGCGTGTGCGTGTGGAGGCGGACCGTTTACGGCACGCGTTTCCGCCGTTTTGGTTTGGTAGCACGAGGTATAGCGCGATTGAATCGGTCGAGGTCGTCAAGGTTGATGCGATGCGCGACTTCATGGGCTGGGGTGTGAAGGTGGTCCCCAAGGCGACGGGGTATGTGGCGAAGAGTGGTGGTGGTGTGCGCATCACACGCACGGGCAAGAAGCGTGCGCTGGTGATTACGAGCGATGATGCCGAGGCGCTGGCGGCGGCGATTCTGGAGCGGGTGGTGGCGTTGGGTGATGTGCAGTTGGGCGCGGAAGCTCGGGAGAGCTAGCAGCTGGCGCCGAACCAGAAGAGGACAGTCTGGAGGTCGTCGATGTCGGTGTCGCCATCGTGATCGAGATCTCCTGCGGGGCCGGGCGAGCCAAAGTTGAAGAGGACGAGCTGAAGATCATCGAGGTTGACGTGGTTGGAGCCGTCGGCGTCGCCTGGGCAGCCTGGCGGAAGTGCGTCACCTGCGAAGAGTGTGAGTTGCGCGATGTCGGAGCGCGCTTCACCGCTTGGCGCGGCGGGGTCGTCGATGAGCCATTGCATGTAGAAGACTTCGCCATCGAGTGCGGGGTTGGGGTCGATGGGCCAATGGACGGTGGCGAAGCCTGTGCCGGCGCCTGAGCCTTGCAGGACGAGCGGCGCGATGGTGGCGATCGGGTTGATCAGTTCGCCAGTGACGGGCGGTGTTTGTGAGATGACGAGGGAGGCGGTGGCGCCGCCAAGGGCGTTGTGCACACCGATCTTGAAGTCGAGGTTGCCCACGTTTGGCGGGACGAGTGCGATGATCTTGGGCGTGATGCCGGCGGCGCCCGGGGTTGCGCCGAGAAGGATGGCGGGATTGGGCGGCAGTTCGGAGCGCAGTGTTGGGCGGTCGAAAGGGAACGATTCAGCGACGACGCGCGGGTCGGTAAGGCCATTGACGATGAAGTCGGTGACGGGGGCTTGGAACTCTTGCGGAATACCAGTGGGCAGGAGGATGTCGCGGTTGGGATTGGATGGATTGAAGATAACGGCGTAGAAGGGGAAGACCTGGATGACGTCGGTGAACGCGCCGTTGTGCATGAGCGTTGGGCGTGTGGCGAGGTTGCGTAGGGAGGCGGTTTTCATCTTACCGCGATCGCCAAGGAAGCCCGTGATTGCTTCGCGGCCAATGTCTTCGATATTGGGGCGGAGCCCGGTGTTGTGGAAGGTGTTGTCGGTGAAGAGTGGCGCAGGGTGACAAATGATGCAGCCGCTCTCACGGATGACGTCCCAACCAAGATGTTGTTCTGTGGTGAGCGCGGTGTCATCGCCGGCCATGAAGAGATCCCACGGCGCTTGGTCAGCAACAAGTGTGCGCTCGTAGGCGGCGATGGCGAAGGCGATGCGTTTGGCGTTGATCTCGTCATCACCAAAGGCCTCGGTGAAGAGCGCGGGGTAGCTTGGGAAGGATTGGATTGCGGCGTCGACATCGGGCGGCAGGTTGTTTGCGAGCGCAAGGGGGCCGACGGCGCGGAGCTTGGTTGCGATTTGGTTCCAGTCGCGTGCGGCGTGTGCCATTTCGACATCTGAGATGGGCGGCGCAACGACTTGGCTTTCGAGCGCACCGCCTGTGACTATTTCGATAATGCCGGTTTGCGGATCGGTGAACGTTGTGGGCGCCCGTCCATCCCAGAAAAGTTCGGATGCATAGCCGGCGTTGATGATGGAGCTTGCGGCGCGGTTGGTGACCTGTGGGTGCAGGTCGAAGATTGTGTGCGGGGTGTAGTTGTCGTTTGTGTCACTTTGGATGACCCCAAATGAGCCACGGATGTCATCGAATGATGGGGTGATGCCGTCGGGGCCCGGGTGGATGCCGACGCGCGGATCTGAGCCGCCGGCGTCCGGACGGTGGCATGTGCCGCAGGCCATGGTGTTGTCGGACGAGAGTTGTTCGTCCCAGAAGAGGATCTTTCCAAGGACGCGCTTGGCTTCGGTCGTGGGGTTTTCGGAAGGCTCGGGCACGGGGGGCATGGTTTGGCCCCATGCGGCGCTTGCAGCGAGAGCGCTGAGGATCGTGCTGAGTTTGGCCGCACGGACCGACGCTTGGAGCATCTGCATGACATCCTCCCGGTGTTGGCGATACGCACCGGGAGGAGGCAATGTTGCGGCTCTGTGGGCGTGGCGAGGCGCTAGCAGGCGGATCCGAACCAGAAGAGCACGGTGGAGAGGTCGTCGAGATCGACATCGCCATCGAGATCGACATCGCCATCCGGGCCCGCGGAGCCAAAGTTGAAGAGGACGACAGTGAGGTCGGCGAGGTCAACGGCGCCGGAGGCATCGGCGTCACCTGGGCAACCGGGCGGGAGCGCGGCGCCAGCGAAGAGTGTGAGTTGCGCGATGTTGGAGCGTGCGATGCCGCCTGTTGCGCCCGCGTCTGCAACGAGCCATTGCATGAAATAGGTCTCGCCATCGAGGGCGGCGTTGGGCGCGATGGGCCAGTGGAATGTGGCGTAGCCGTTGCCTGCGCCGGTGCTTTGGATGGTGAAGGGCCCTTGCGTGTCGATCAGGTTGATGAGTTGTCCCGCGACGGGCGGTGTTTGTGAGATGACGACTGTTGCGATGGCGCCGCCAAGCGCATTGTCGAGCCCGATCTTGAAGTTTGTATTGCCGACATTTGGCGGGACGTTTGCGATCAAGCGTGGGGCGATGCCGCCGGTGCCTGGCGTGGAGGCGGTGATGATGACGGGGTTGGGGCCCAATTCCGAGCGCAGTGTCGGGCGATCGAAGGGGAAAGTCTCGGCAACGACGCGCGGATCGGTGAGGCCATTGACGATGAAGTCGATGACGGCGGGTGCTTGTGGTGGCGGGATGACTGCGGGGAGGAGCGGGTCGCGGTTTGGATTGCCCGGCGCGCCGGGGCCGGCGTAGAACGGAAAGACCTGGCCTACGTTGTTGAATTGGCCCGTGTGCATGAGGGTTGCGCGTGTGGCGAGGTTGCGCAGGGATGCGGTCTTGGTTTTGCCGCGATCCGCGGGATTGCCTGTGACTTCTTCGCGGGCGATGTCGTCATTGTTTGGGCGCAGGCCAATGTTGTGGAACTGGTTGTCGGTGAAGAGCGGGGCGTTGTGACAGATGTTGCATGCGGATGCTTGGAAGAAGGCAAGGCCTTGTTGCTGACCCGGCGTGAGTGCGCCGGTATCGCCTGCGACAAACAAGTCCCACGGTGATTGATCGGAGATGAGTGTGCGCTCGTAGGCGGCAACGGCGAAGGCGATGCGCTTGGCGTTGATTTCGTTGTCGCCAAATGCTTGTGCGAAGAGCAGGGGATAGCTCGGGAAGGACAGGATGGCGGCGTCGACGTCTGCAGGCAGGTTTGTGGCGAGGGCGAGCGGGCCTGCGGTGCGCAGCTTTTCAGAGATTTGGTCCCAGTTGCGATCGTCGTGTCCCATTTCGACGGTTGATGTAGGCGGGCCGACGACTTGGCTTTCCAGTGCGCCGCCTGCAACGATTTCGATCAGGCCAGTTTGGGGGTCTGTGAAGGTGGAGCTTGCGCGCCCATCCCAGAAGAGTTCGGGGGCGTAGCCTGCGTTGATGAAGGGGTTTGCCGCGCGGGGCGTGACCTGGACGTTCAGATCGAAGTTGGCGGCGGGGTCGTAGTTTTCGTTGGTGTCGCAGTGGACGACGCCTGGCGATGTGAAGCGGTCGTCGGGCGAGGGTTGGATGCCATCGAGGCCTGGGTGAATGGCGACGCGCGGGTCGCCGCCACCGAAAGCGGCGCGGTGGCATGTGCCGCAAGCCATGGTGTTGTCGGAGGAGAGTTGCTCGTCCCAGAAGAGGATCTTGCCCAGAACGCGTTTTGCTTCGGTAGTGGGGTTTTCAGCGGGTTGCGGTACAGGCGGCAGCGCGCGTGCGGATGCACCGGCGGCGATCGCGAGCAGCGCGAGCAGACCTGTCGCGCGAAAATGGGCAAAGTTCTTGTGCATGACGTCCTCCCGGGTCTCGAAAACGTGTCGATGGAGGACCGCGTGCCCCGACGTGGCCCGGACCCCCAACCAAGGGGCACAACGCGAGCGTAGCGGGGAGATTGCAGCAGGCGCAGGCAAAAGTTCGGCTAGTGGTGGTGGCCCTTGTTTCGACGGGCTTCGTCGATGAGCTTGTCGAGCTGGTCGGGGGTGAGGAACTCGTGGAGCTTTTCGTCGATGAGGGCGGCGGGTGCGCCGCCGCAGGCGCCGAGGCACTCAAGCTCAATGAGCGTGAACTCGCCATCGTCTGTGGTATCGCCGATTTCGATACTGAGTTTGTCGCGGCAGCGATCGGTAAGGGCCTTGTGATCGCAGAATTCGCACGCGATGGAGCGGCAGACGGCGATGGTGTGCTTGCCTTTTTGCTTGAGCCAGAACTCTTCGTAGAAGCTTGCGGTGTCGAGGACATCGCCCGGGGCGAGTTCGAGGAAGGCGGCGACTTCTTCGATGGCCTGGTGCGGGATCCAGCCGTAGGTGTGCTGGATCATGTGGAGCACGGGGAGCGTGGCGGCCTTCTTGGTTTCGTAGCGGGGGAGGTAGGTGTCGGCGGCTTGTTTCTTGAGCGCGTCGGTGAGGTAGGGCTCGGCGCGGCGCTCGATGGTTGCGTTGGCGGAGTCTTTGGTGATCCAGGCCATGGGGCGCTCGCTCCTCGGTGAAGGGTTCCGGGAGTGGCATGGTATCGCGCCGGGGCGCGGGGCTATTTGGCGGCGGGGATTTCGCCGGGTGAGCAGGTTGAGCCGTTGATTGTGGCGTGGGCGTCGAGGTCGGCGTCGGCGGCGGTGCGCTGGACGGAGCCTTTGGGGTTTGCGTCCACTTCGGCGAGGCGGAAATTGCCGCGCGGCGGGGTGACGGAGGGGTTGCCCCAGACGACGCCATCGACGGGTTGGCCTTGTGGTGTGAGGAGTAGGACGAAGTCGCCGCCGTTGGCGAAGGCGCGGTTTTGCGAGGGCATGTTCATGGTGAAGACCCATGCGCCGGCGAAGGACTCGTTGGTTGATGCGGGGGCGGCGTTCGCGTCGCCAACGTCGCCCGGAATTGCGGCGTTGTGGCCATTGAAGATGACGACGATTTCGCCAGGGGCGAGCGTGAAGTCGGGGAAGGTGAAGGTGACACCTTGTTTGCCTGTGGGGTTGGCCCAGATGAGGCGTGATGCGATGCGGTAGCCGAGCAGGTTGATGGGTTTGTCGTGTGGGTTGATGAGTTCGACGAATTCATCGCTGGTGGCGTCGCGCGCGCCATCGTGATTGGCGTCGGCGTTGAGTTTGGGAACGTTGAAGAGGACTTCGGTGATTGCGGGGTGGGGGAAGGGCGGCGCGGGCTGCGGCTCGGCGGCAGTGCTCGCGGCTACTGCACACGTCAGGAACAGGATCGCTGCGTTCATAAGAAAGAGCGTAACACGCCAACCTCCAAACACGAAGGTTCATTCGGGTGTTGCCCAGCCACGATTTCGTGCGTGATCGAAGAAGCGTTGGCGGCGCTGGAGGACGAAGGCGGGGTCGTAAAGTCGGCGGGCGAGGTCGACGAGGCCTTGTTGGAGTTCGTCGGGCGTCATGTGTTTGGGCTGGAAGTTGACGTCGAAGAGCGTGCAGGCGGACCACTCGGTGGGTTGGAGGAGGCGGTTTTCGGCGCGCAGGCGGTTGTAGAGGGGTGTGCCGGGGAAGGGTGTGAGGACGGAGACCTGGACGTCGTAGAGGGATGTGCGGTCGGCGAAGTTGTAGATGTCGTCGAAGACTTCGGGTGTGTCGCCATCGAGGCCAAGGACGAAGCAACCGTTCACTGTGATGCCGTGGGACTGGATGGTGTGGACGGCGTGCTCGTACTTGGAGAGTTGGCGGAGTTTCCAGTTGGCGCGGGTTTCGATGTGGTCGAGGCCTGTTGTGCGCGGGCTTTCGAGGCCAAGAAGAACCTGTCGGCAGCCTGACTCGCGGAGTTCGTCGAGTAGGTCGGGGTGTTGCGCAATGGAGACGTCGGTTTCGGCGAACCAGCGGACGCCCTTGTCTTTGAATGCGCTGCAAATGGCGCGTGTGTGCGCGGGCGAAGCGAAGCTATTGTCGTCGGCGAGTTCGATGAAGGGGTGTGGCCAGATGGATGTGATGGCGTCGAGTTCGGCGCGGATGCGGTGCGCAGGTTTGGTGGTGTAGCCGGGGACGAGGAGGATGGAGCTTGCGCAGAAGTCGCAGCGGTGCGGGCAGCCGCGACAGGTCTGGATGAGCAGGCGGTTGTAGCGGTCGATGTCGAGCAGGTCGTAGCGGGGGATGGGGGCGTCGGCGAGGTGGAAGGAGGCGTCTGCGCAGTACTGTTTTTGCAGGCGTTTTCTGCGGGCGTCGCGCAGGACGTCGGGCCAGACGGGTTCGCCTTCGCCCGTCACGATGGCGTCGGCGTGTTGCAGGGCTTCATCGGGCATGGAGGTGACGTGGATGCCGCCCATGATGACGCGCGTGCCGCGGGCGCGGAAGTGATGGGCGAGCGTGTTGGCATCTGAGATCTGCGCGGACTGGCTTGCGATGGCGACGAGGTCGAAGTCGTGATCATCGAAGCCCTCGTGGGTGCGCAGGTCGCGGACTTCGTGGTAGGAGACTTCGATGTCGTCGGGTGTGAGGGCGGCGAGGGTGAGGAGCGAGAGTGTTGGCATGGAGGCGATGACTTTGCCGCGTTCGACGACGCCGGGCATGGTCATGCCAATGTCGTTGAGTTCTTTGCTCCAGGCGCGGACGCCGCTCATGGCGATGAGGCCAAGTTTCATGGCGAGGCTCCGGTTTGTTGGAGGGCGTGGATGAGCAGGCCAATCCAAGTGATGGTGATGGCGGTGGCGACGCTGAGGACGGGGGCGGCGAAGAGCGGGACGAACTTGCGACGCCAGGCGGCGAGTGCGCAGCAGGTGGGCATGAGGACGGCGCCGGCGATGAGGGCGAAGCTTGCGATGGCGGGCCACGGCGGCGCGAGGTCGATGCGGGGGAGGGAGCAGGCGAAGAGGACATTGAGGATGCCAAGGCCAAAGAAGGCAATGTGCCCGAGGCGGAGGAGTCGGCGGGGCCAGGAGGCGTAGCCGCCCAGGAAGCGATCGCGGTGGAAGCGGAGGCCCAGGGCGGCGCCGGAGAGGACGCCCACGCCCATCCAGAGCCAGCCAAAGGTCTCGTTCAGGATGGCGGAGTAAGCTAGCACTAACTAACTATACGGAAATGGGGGGCGGGGGT